>DAISJE010000179.1:0-8339 GCA_036821665.1 Bryobacteraceae bacterium
CGGCCGAACTGGAGCGCGAGTATCCGGAAATAGAAAAGAACCACATCACCGATGTTCTCTCGCTTTTACGTTCCACTACCGATCGTGTGCGCCCCATCTTCCTTCTGTTACTCAGCGCGGCGATTGTCCTTCTTCTGATTGCCTGCGGTAATGTGGCCAGCCTGCTGCTTGCGCGTTCCGTCGCGAGAGCTCAGGAAACGGCAGTTCGAGTTGCAACCGGCGCATCTGCCGCACAACTAGCCGCACAATACATCGCAGAAGGCCTTTTTATCGCGTTGATTGGCGCGGGAGCCGGACTGCTTGGCAGTCTTGCGTTAGTTAAGTTTATTTTGCATTTCGCGAAGGACCAAATTCCACGTGCCGAAGAAGTCGGAATCGACGCAAACGTGCTGGCCGTTACGCTCGGCTGCGCTGTTCTTTGCGGCGTGCTCTTCAGTTTGGCGCCGCTTTGGCAAGCCCTTCGCATATCGCCCAATGCCGTACTGACAAACGGCATGCGATCCACTACTGCCGCCGGTGCTCAAAAGACACTTGCGGTATTCATCACCGCGCAAATCGCCTTGAGTTGCGCTTTGTTGGTTGTAGCCATTCTTTGCGTTCAGCGGCTCGGGCTGTTGCGGAGCGAGGATGCAGGTTTTGATCCGCGGGACGTCACGATTTTCACTACTTACATCCCAAGCTCCCGGTTTCAGAATGACGCTGCCCGTATCGACTATCAAACCCGGCTGCTGCGCGCTGTCGAAGCAGCGCACCTCGCACAGGCAGTCGGGTTTACCCCGATCCTTCCGTATTCGGGAAACTTTTCCGATATTTTCATCATTCCCGATCACCGGGATATCAGCCATATTTCGTTCAGTGAACAAATCCGGCTGTTTGATTATCAGTTTCGAAGTGTAAGTCCGGGCATATTCGCGGCGCTCCGCATTCCCCTCATTTCTGGCCGGTACTTGACCGACGCGGATGCCAATCCGAAAACACCAGGCTTGGTGATTGACGAAACAGTTGCCCGCCGGCTTTGGCCGAACACCAGCCCTCTCGGCCACACGGTCGTTTTCCAAAGTGAGCCTAACATCTCCATCAAGGTCGTCGGCGTCGTAGCCGATGTTCAGGACAAGCCCGGCGAGCAGCCGTCAGGGCACGTTTACGTTCCGTATCAAAAGGTTTGGATCTCGCTCCTCCCGGCTGAGTGGGCGCTTCGCACCAGCCCCGGCAGTCGGGTTCAGCTCGGCGCTGTCGAAAATGCAATCCATAGTGTGGATCCGCAATTGGCGGTTTATGCCTTCGGCACGATGGAGGAACGCAAGCAGAACTTTCTGGGGAGAAACCGGCTGCAATCGGACATGACCCTGCTGTTTGCATTGACTGCTCTCGTGCTCGCCGTGCTCGGTGTTTATGGCGTGGTTTCTTACAGCGTCCGGCAAAGAGTTCGGGAGATGGGCACCCGCCTTGCATTAGGTGCCACAAGCAATGGACTGCTGTATCTGGTGCTGAAGCAGACAATGGTCAAGGCTGCGGTGGGCGTGGTGATCGGCGTTGCCCTTGTTTTCGCGTCCGCTCCATTGCTGCACAAGCTTGATGTGAGCCTCAAGGCAGCCGGCCCGTTTGTCTGGTCGGTTCTCGCGGTTGTCATTGCAACCGCGGTGGCAGCCATCATACCTGCCTGGCGCGCAAGTTTGTTGTCGCCCGCGATCGCGCTTCGGGACGCCCCCGCGTCTTTCTGGCGTCGTGCGCGAACCGGCTACCTGCGCGCGGCGCACTCCATCAGCTCCGGTGCCGGGTTCGATACGATGGCGACCAATACCGCCGAAGCCGCGCTGCTAGCCGAGATTGCAGAGAGCACACGGCAGGCGGATTCCTTTTCCACCGCGATACGGACTGCCCTGACGATCGTCACGCAACGCTTGCCGGCGCAAGCCGCCACTCTGTTGGTACGCCGTGCCGAAGGCGAGCCCTTTCGGTGTATAAGTGCCGTGCCGGAGTCCGGACAGGCCTGGACGCTGCCATTCGATACGGTGTTGCTCACCCGGCTGGCGCATTATTATCCGGCGCTCCCGTTTGCACAGGCAGATCTGGATGTACTCGAGCGCTGGTCGGTCGAATCGGGTATCAATCGCGCCGATGAAATCGGCACTCTACGTTCCATCGGTCCGGCTGTAGTGGTGCCGGTTGCTCTCAAAAGTGGGATCTCCGGCATACTCTTTGTCCGCCTTGGGGACGGCACGTCTGCCGGCGGAAAGACCGCGCGTCTGTTGCGCAGTGTCGCATCGCAATTGGCGCTGATGATCGAGAACTCCCATTTGACCGATCGCATTGTGGAGCAGGAACGGCTGCGCCGGGAACTAGCGCTCGCTTCGGAGGTGCAAAAGCGTCTTTTCCCGGAAAAAGCGCCGGACGTGCGCAGCGCGCAGCTCGTCGGCTATTGTCTGCCCGCGCGCGGCGTCGGCGGAGACTATTACGACTTTCTCCGTATTGGCACCGACCATTTGGGCATTGCTTTAGCGGACGTCGCCGGCAAAGGAATCGCCGCTGCTCTCGTGATGTCTGTCGTGCAGGCGTCTTTGCGAAGCTTAGCCGATGATCCGGCGATCTCGCTGGCGCAACTGACCGGCAAGCTCAATCGCCTGCTATGCGCCTCAACCGGACCCAACAGCTATGCGACGTTTTTCTATGCCCGGCTGGATGAGACGACACGCCGCTTGAGCTATGTAAACGGCGGCCACAATCCACCGTTTCTGCTCCGCAATCATCAAAGCGGAGCGATCGAAGAGCTGACCACCGGCGGGTTGATTGTCGGAATGTTTCCGTTCTCACAATACGAAGAAGGAACCGTGCAGCTTGAGCCTGGAGATGTGCTGATGCTATTCACGGATGGCGTCTCCGAAGCGCACAACCCGCAAGAAGAAGAATTCGGAGATGCACGTCTGAAAGAACTGTTGCGGCGTTTTGGGCATCTTGCGGTTGGCGAGATGTCCACGGCGATCCTAGGCGAATTGCGGCAGTGGATGGCCGATGCGCCACAACACGACGACCTTACTTTTGTGCTGATGAAAATGCAATAGCCATTGAAACTCTTTCTCTACTACATCGGCAAACCGCGCGATGCGCATGCCAATGCGATCGCTGCCGAATTTATCAAGCGGAGCAGCCGATACGCAAGCTGTGACATGCGCGAAATCGTTCCTGTCCGCTTTGACCTCTTCACCCGCCATCCGAGCGCGCGCAAAGTTTTCCTCGACCCCTCGGGTCGCGCAATGGATTCCGCTGCTTTCGTGCAACTCGTTCGTCAGGCCGAAGACGAAGCTCAGGATCTCGTATTTCTGATCGGTGGCCATGATGGACTTCCACCGGAATGGAAGCCCCGTGCGGATTTGCTGCTTTCGATTTCCGCCATGACATTTCCGCACGAGCTGGCGCGCGCCATGCTGGCAGAGCAGGTTTATCGCGCCTTTACCACTTTGCGCGGCCATCCCTACCCGCGTTAGCAGTTAGCGGAGCCACGACTATGCGAGAGCGGTCGTTTTAATTTTTTTTCGCGAATTCAAGGCTAGCGTTTTTGGAGTAAGATCAGATCGGGAAGCGGCCAGTTGGCCCAGGTCGACTCGCTACTGTCGCGAGGCCGCAGCCCGGGTGTGGCGCGTTTTCCGGTAAGGCGGAAAAGGAGGTATCGCCATGCCAGTAGATCGCCTGGAAGTTCGTGTTTCGATCACCAAGCTCTTGCTTGCGTTGGTCATTGTTATTGTCCCGCTCAGCATTGCTGGTCTGATCCTGACGGAGCGCAGCGTCAAGTCGCTCGACAACTCGGTGGGCAATGACTTCAAAACGATAGCCACCACCTATAGCAATGAGGTTTCGCAGTTCATGCGCGAGCGTATAACCGATATCGGCGCGTTAGCGCAGGATCCATCCATCGTGAGTACGGTTATGTCCGGGCCTGCGGCGGCGAAAGCGCAAGCGGCGGAGAAGGGAATACTCGATTCAAACGCCTCACGCATTCTACGGCAGCGAAAAATCTTGGATCCGCGTTTTCTGTCGATTATCGTTACTGACGATAGCGGAAACCTGGTGGCTGCATCGCAACAGCCGCAGAAACTCTCGTATGCGCAGGACCCCCTCTGGCAAGCGGCGTACAACAACGGTCAGCCTGCCGTGAAGGTTAGCGACGTTCTCGATGACGAGTTCACCAAGTCGTCTTATGTCACGATCAGTGTTCCAATTAAGGATCCTGCATCGGGAGCCCCGAGCGGCATTTTGAGCGCCGCTGTGAGCATCTCGGATTTGCTGGCCCGCTTCCGGACGCCGACTGCGAATGGCGCGCGGGTCGAGCTTGTGAACGACGACGGCATGGTCGTAAGCGCCCCCAATGCCGATGCCTTTGCACACGTCAAGTCTCAACAATTCGATGCCGTCCGCGATTCGTTGGGATCTCCGCAGGGTAGCCAGTCGGGTTGGATAATGGCCGATCTATCGAATGGGTCCTGGATTGTCGGATTTGCGAATACCGGGTTGAAAGCGCATTTTTCCAATCTGGGATGGCTCGTAACCGTCAGTCAGGAGGAGCACCAAGCCGTGGCGTCCATCCGCAGCCTGGTTCATTTTGCGCTGATTATGGTCATCCTCGCGCTCTTCATGTTGACATTGCTGTTTGTCTACTATTACCTGCACCGGACGCAGAGATTCTCCCACCTCGAAGGCGAAGAAGCCTTAGAGGAGAAAGTTAGAACAGCTACCGCTTGACGCTGCTCTATAACGTTGTGGCGCACGTCTTTAGCGTGCCGCCGTGGGCTTGAGCCCGCGGGCGTACGAGGCTTGTCGGCCGCAACCCTCCCCACGCTTTCATAAACTGGTCAGAATCAATGAACACGGAACATTACAAGAAAGTTTTGCTTAACAAGCAACGCGAGCTTCAGCAAGAGATTGCCAGGTTTAAGGGTGAAGTGCGCGAGCCTACCGATGGTGTTGAGGACCCGGTGGATGAGGCTACAACCTCCCAGACCAAATCCACCGCTCTCGAAGAGAACACATTCGCCACGGACACCCTCATCCAAGTAGAGAACGCGCTAGAGCGCATAGAAGAGGGTACCTACGGAAATTGTGTGGATTGCGGCCGCGCAATCGAGCCTGCACGGCTGGACGCTGTGCCATGGACTGCCTATTGTCTAGAGGACCAGCAGAAGCACGATACCGAAAATCGTGCGTCCGGCGGGTCTACTATTTGAAGGTGCCTTCCGATACGGCTCTGCAGGAGAGCGTTCCGGCGCGTCCAATCACGGGATGGCGGAAGTGGATTCGCGGAGCGGGTGCCATTGACACGACACACGCCACAGCCGAGCGAACCTACCCGTGGTACATGGTCGTCTGGTTGACCGGAGTCGACTATTTTTCGACGCTCGGTTACCAGCCCGGCATCGCGTTAATTGCCGCAGGCGTACTATCTCCCGTAGCCACAGCGGTGCTCGTCGCAGTTACGCTGATTGGCGCTCTTCCCGTATATGCCCTGGTTGCGGGGCGGTCCTATGTGGGCCAGGGATCGATTGCCGTCCTCGAAAATCTTTTGACAGGCTGGTGGAGCCGCCTGCTGGTGCTCGTTCTGCTTGGCTTTGCCGCAACCGATTTTGTCATCACGATGACTTTGTCGGCCGCTGACGCCGCTCGCCACGCAACTCAAAACCCATTTCTCCATCCGTATTTGGGCGACGCCCGGCTCGGCGTTACCTTGTTGCTGCTGGCTTTGCTTGCGGGTGTTTTCCTCAAAGGTTTCAAAGAAGCTATCCGGCTGGCCACGGCTGTTTGTGTGCCTTACCTTGTGCTGAATGTAATTGTCCTCGTAAAGGCGGTATTTGTTGTATTCAATCATCCCTTAGCTTTCCCCCACTGGACGCAATTGTTGAGCAGCCATGGCGACTGGTGGCATATCGTCACTGCTTCCGTGATCCTATTCCCTCAGCTCGCGCTCGGCCTCAGCGGCTTCGAGACGGGCGTATCGGTAATGCCGTTGATCTCGGGCAGACCTACCGATGACCGAATGGAGCGTCCGCTCGGCAGAATTCACAACACCCGGAATCTATTGATCGCCGCGGCTGTAATCATGAGCTTGCTGCTCATGCTCTCCAGCTTTGTGACCACGCTGCTCATCCGGCCGGAAGATTATCGCGAAGGCGGCGCCGCCAGTGGGCGCGCTATAGCATTTATCGCGCATGCCTACATGGGTAATGTTTTCGGATCCATCTATGACATCTCCACAATCCTGATCCTCTGGTTTGCGGGCGCATCGGCCATGGCCGGCTTGCTGCATTTGGTTCCCCGCTATCTGCCTCGCGTAGGGTTGGCGCCGCACTGGGTCGCTTATGCGCGCCCCCTGGTACTCGTCTTGTTTGCCTTTGACGTGCTTGTGACCATTGCTTTCGATGCTAATGTCGAAGCACAAGGCGGGGCATACGCAACCGGTGTATTGGTTCTGATTACCTCAGCCGCTTTTGCCTCTGCCATCACGTTATGGAAGGAAAAAGCCCGGTGGCTCAGCCTGGGGGGCTGGGCCGTCGTCCTGGTCTTTATTTACACGACGCTCGCCAATATGTTCGAACGCACGGACGGCATCATCATCGCCGCTTGCTTTATCTTTTTCATCCTGCTGGTCAGCGGAATCAGCCGTTATGTCAGATCGACCGAGCTTCGTGTGGAGGGCCATCGCTTCGCCGATGCCGAATCGGAGCGGCTTTGGAATGAGCTGATCGGTAAGAAGATGAATCTTGTCCCCTTGCGCAGCCTGGATGTAAAGGCGCGATTGAGATACACAAATCAAATCCGGAAATACTATAATCTCCACGGACCGCTCGCGTTCGTGCGAGTCAAACTTCTGGACAACCGGAGCGAATTTTTGTCGCCCATTGAGCTCAAAGTTCGCCAGGATAACGGAAACTATCTGATTGAAGCTTCTCAGGCCGTCGCCCGCGCGAACGCCATCGCATATCTGAGCGAACTTATCCATCCGGCGGCTATCTTCATTCGCCTGACCCTGCGGAATCAGATGCGCCAGTCGTTTCGATACCTGATGCTGGGTGAAGGAGAAACCGGGCTCATGGTCTATTCAATCCTGCAGCACTATTGGGAGTCAAAGCCGGCAGGCACCGAGCGCCCGCATTTATTCCTGATGAGCGCGTAAGTGGGGCAGGCCCTCCGGATCGGGGATACTCCGGGCTAGCATCCGAATCGAGTCGAAACAGCGGGAATGCCTCGACTGTCCTGAGCGCGGTGCGGGTTAATCACACCAGGTAAGCTGAAGGCGCGAGCGGCAGTCGTGGCTGTCCCGACGGAACATGTTAAGTTCCGCCGCCGCTCTACTTAATACGCCTTCGCAATCACCACGCGTTGATCCACCTGTTCTCCTGTGACGATGCACCGGCCACCTCCGCCGTGTTCGTCGCATAACGGCAAGCAACGTACAGTCGCTTTAAATTCTTTTAGCCGGGCATCGCATGCCGGATCGTCTTTTAAATAGGCGTAAACGAATTTCCCGCCGCCGCGCTCCGCTGTAACGTCCCGCAAAATGTCCTCGACTTCCTGCAGCGAATCGGCAGTTACCGAATTCTCCTGGAGCCGCGCCTTTGCGGCGCTATACAGATCCCGCTGCATGGAGTCCAGTGCGCTATCGAGCGCAATCGTGATCTCGGTTATTTTGGACGGTTGCTTCAATCCATTATCTCTGCGCTTCAACACCGCGGTGCCGCTTGCCAGGTCGCGCGGGCCAAGCTCAATGACCACCGGTACGCCCCGGCGCTCCCAATGGAAAAACTTTGCGCCGGGTGTCTGGCCTTCGCGGTCGTCGACGCTGATTTTAAGATCGGCGGCCAATTTGTGCGCTGTCTCTAAAACCTGCGCGCGCTCCTCATCTTTCCGGTAGATAGGCACCAGCACGGCCTTTTGTGGTGCTACTCTCGGCGGCAGCACCAAGCCTTTGTCGTCCGAATGCGTCATGATTAGTCCGCCGATGAGACGCGTGCTGACGCCCCAGCTCGTCTGCCATACATAATCGAGGCCGCCGTCCTTCGTCTGAAACTTTACGTCGAAAGCGCGTCCGAAATTCTGCCCAAGGTCGTGGCTGGTTCCAGCCTGCAGCGCGAGCCCGTTCTGCATCATGGCTTCAATCGAATAACTGCGATCCGCGCCGGCGAACTTCTCCGCGATGCTCTTCTTGCCCTTAATAACAGGCATCGCCATCACCTGCTCCGCAACCTCGGCATAGATATCCAGAATGCGTAGCACCTCTTCCAAACTCTCTTCATGAGACGCATGGGCGGTGTGGCCTTCTTGCCATAGAAACTCGGTTGTGCGCAGGAACATAC
>DAISJE010000180.1:0-8312 GCA_036821665.1 Bryobacteraceae bacterium
CGCGGGCTGCGCTCCGATAGCGATGCGAATACCGAATTCGCGTGTGCGGCGCGCCACTGCATAGGAAACCAGGCCGTGAATTCCGGTTACCGCAAGCAGCATGGCAAGAATCCCAAACGCGCTTAAGGCGATTGCTGCGGCGTGCATGGGGAAAAGCGCAAAACCGAGCATGTTTTTCAGACTGCCGGTTCCATATAAGGGCAAATGAGGATCCATCGCAGCAATCAGCTTGCGAACCTGTTCCACGACTTCACCGGACGGCAATGCCGACTTGATGACGAGAGTCGTCGTCGGGTTGTACCACTGGTAGCTACATCGAAAGAGCGCCGGACGGGGCGATTCGGTCAAGCTCTGATACTTGCCGTCTCGCACAAGACCGACGACTTCAATTTCCGGGCCGCCATACGCCGAGCGAAACGTCTTGCCCACTGGATTATCCGTTCGCATGATGGTCCTGGCGAACGTCTGATTGACGATAGCGACCTGAGGTGAGTGTTGATCGTCATGTGGCGTAAAATCGCGCCCGGCCAGAAGCGCAATCCCGACAGTTGAGAGGAGTCCAGGCGAGATCTCATAGTAATTAGCAGCAATGGCATTTCGCCCGTGTAGAACAGGTTGACCGGAGATTTGTACACCGGTAGTTGATTGATCAATGCTCAAAGGAAGCGAGTTTCCATAAGCAGCCGAAGTCACGCCGGGCATAGCTTTCACGGCCTCTAGAACGCGTTCCTGGAATGCCCTGCCCTGTGCTTCGCTGTATCCGGCTAAACCGAGATCGAACGCCGTCGTCACGACACCTTCGGGCTGAAAACCGATCTGCATCGTGATCGCGTGTTGCAGGCCGCGCAGCGAAAGAACAGACCCGAAGACAATTACGAAGCAAAGTCCGATCTCGCCGATGACGAGTACATCTCTGAACGAAACGCGAAGCTTGTTCTTGAAAATCGTGATCCCGGTGTCACCCTTCAGGACGGCGTTTACATCTGTTCTTGACAAACGCAGAGCCGGGAATAGACCGAACAGGATACCGGTGATTCCCGATACAAGTGCCGCAAAGAGAAAGACGGTCCAATCGGGATTGATATTCAACTGGACAGGAAAATCGATGGGAGCATGCCATTGACTGAGCAAGCGGCAGAGCACGACCGCAAGCGCACAGCCGGCTGCGCCACCGGCAAGCGCCAGCATCACGGATTCCGTCAGCAATTGACGAACAACGCGGCCGCGCCCGGCGCCGATTGAAAATCGAATCGCAATTTCACGTTGGCGATCAGTCGCACGCGCCAGCATCAATCCGGCGAGATTTGTGCAAGCCGCCAATAGCACCAGTCCGGCCAGTATCAGCACGCCGATAGTAAATTCGCGGACCGGACCGCGCATTGAGCTTCCTACGAGGCCCGGCTGTGCCAAACGCAATCGCAGGCCTTGGTCCGAATCGGGAAAGCGGCGAGCCAGCTCGTTCGCAATTCGGTTGAGATCGGCCGTTGCGGCGGCAGCAGTAACGTCCGGTTTCAAGCGCCCCAGAATCCAGGTATCCCAAGTATGCCTCTCATCGAGCCAGGCATTGTCGCGTTCAATCTGCGGCTGCATCATCATCGGTACCCAAACCTCGGGCCAATAAAACAGCTCGGTTCCATGAAAGCCGCGCGGTGCAACGCCAAGCACGTTGTAACGAAGACCGTTGATGCGGATGGTTTGACCGGCAATCTTCGGATCGCCGCCGAAGCGCGCCTGCCAGGCGTTGTAGCTGAGAACGGCATACGGGCTGGCGCCCGGATTGAGATCGTCCTGTTGATGAAAAAAACGGCCCAGAGCCGGTCTGATACCGAGCACATCAAAGTAGTTGCCGGTAGCCAGATAACCCCAGATCCGGGAAGATCGACCTCCTGTTTCCAAACCCATCGGGTCCATGCGGTAACCCACCAAACCGCTGAAGCTGGAATTGTTGTCGCGCAGTGCCCGATAAGTTGGGAACGAATTGCTCGGACCGTCCGGAGTCTCTACAAACCTCACCTGATCGGGCCGGTCAATCGGCAACGACCGGAGTATCAGCGAGTCGAAGACGCTGAAGACCAAAGTATTGACGCCGATTCCGAGCGCGAGAGAAATGATGGCCGCGGCTGCGAACCCGGGACTCTTACGAAACGTGCGCATTCCATATCGCACGTCGCGGACGAATTCATCGAACCAATGGACGCGATGCGCTTCACGGCATTCCTCCCGATATCGCTGCGTTCCACCGAACTCGAGCTGCGCTTGCCGTGTTGCTTCTTCCGGCGTGAGTCCCTGCTCTTCGAGATGCCGAGTTCGCGCCTGCCTGTGAAACGCGAATTCCTCAGCCATTTCGGCTTCGAACCGTTTCCGCCGAAAAATCGAACGCCACTTCAAGATCCGCAGCATTTTCAGCCTTCCGAGGGGCGGGCACGCAGCGCGGTACCAATTGCCGTAGCAAGCCGGTTCCAGCTCTGTACTTCTTTATCCAGCCGCGCGCGGCCGGATGCTGTCAGAGAGTAATATTTCGCCCGCCGGTTATTTTCCGAAACACCCCATTCGGTTTTCAGCAACCCCTGGCGTTCCAGACGATACAGAGCGGGATAGAGCGCGCCTTGCTCGATCAAAAGAGCTCCCCCCGAGATCTGCCCGATACGAAGCAAGACACCGTAGCCGTGCAGTTTCCCCAGCGATACGGCCTTGAGAACCAGCAGGTCAAGCGTGCCTTGCAGAAGTTCGGCCGGCTCCTCTTTCCTTGACATCTTAGGAGAATGATAAAACTGCCTTCCCTAAGATGTCAAGGAGAAATCGATAAAAATCCCTGACCTGCGCAGCGAGAAGATGCTTTTGCTGAAGGAAGCTCCTGGCGCTTGCGCCGCGCTAGCGGCGGTAGTGATAACATCCATGCCCGTAGACTAGAGCTTGTGGTCCATTCTGTTCCATCCCGAACCCCCAGAGCGCGACGCCCTGATCGCTGAGCTGTGGGAAAACGGAACCAGCGGGCTGATAGAAGAAGCAAACGGCCTGCGCGCATTTTTCGACAACTCGATTCCGCTGGAAACCGTTCGCTTTGCCTCTAGCGCACCTGTGACCGGATTTCGACAGGAGGACGAAACCGAATCGTTTCATTTTTCGCGCGAGCCCTGGGACCCGGTGCTCATCGGCCAGCGCTTTTTTGTCACGCCGCCTTGGTATCAGGGCGATGTGCCGGAGGACCGTTTTCATCTGCCGATTGAAACGACGGTGGCTTTCGGAACCGGCCGCCACGAGAGCACTCAGCTTGCCTTGGAAGCTCTGGAGACGTATCTCGCACCGGGCGATACCGTGCTGGATGTCGGATGCGGTTCCGGTATCTTGTCAGCGGCTGCCAGCCTGCTACGAGCGGGCGCTGTCTATTCGTGCGATATCCATCCCGATGCGATCAGCGCGTCGCGACGGCAGATTCAGACACCCCTATTTGCGGGATCGGCCGACGCCGTTCGTAGCGGGCTCGCCGATATCGTAATTGCAAATATCAGCGCGGCGGTACTCGATCGTATTGCATTCGATTTAGCGCGCGTGGCTAAACCGCAAGGAATCGTCACTATCGCTGGTTTTTTCTCCGAACAGGTTCCGCAGCGCTACAGACCGGAAAAAATAATGGAACGCGCCGGCTGGCTCTGTTGGATCTGCCGGCCAGAAGACATCGACCGGAGTAGAAATGACGAAATCGATCCGAATTTTCATCCCGAACGGTGGTGGTTGTAGGGCAGTTATAGCCGCCATCAAAAATTCCGATTGGCACCCGGAATTCATTGCTTTAGGCTAGTAGATTACATAGAAGTTTTTGCAACAAGCCTCGCACCTGTTGTGCACAATCATTTACATCCAATTGGAGCCCAATGAAGCCACAAGAAGTTTTAGACCTAGCAAAAAGTAAGGAAGCCAGACAACTTGACCTGCGGTTCAGCGATATTCCTGGATTGCAGCACCATATCACCTACCCCATCAGCCAATTGGAACTCGATTCTTTCGAGAACGGATTCGGAATCGACGGATCGAGCATACGTGGCTGGGCGGCAATCAACGAGAGTGATATGCTGCTCATCCCGGACCCTGCCACAGCCTTTATGGATCCCTTCTACGAGATCCCCACGCTGGTCATGTTGGGCAACGTGCGGGATCCGCTGACGCGGCAGAGCTATGAGCGCGACCCGCGGTGGATTGCCCAAAAAGCAGAAGCGTACCTGAAAAATACTGGCGTCGGCGACACAGCCTATTTCGGAGCCGAAGCCGAGTTCTTCATTTTCGACAACATCCGTTTCGATCAGAATGCGCACTCCGGCTATTACTTCATCGACGCCGAGGAAGGCCGCTGGAATTCAAGCCGCGCGGAAAACAACCTGGGATACCGGCCTCGCTACAAAGAAGGTTATTTCCCGGTCCCGCCCACGGATCATTATCAAAACTTGCGCGCCGAGATGGTGGAAACCATGGAGCAGTGCGGCATTGTAATCGAGTGTCATCACCACGAAGTCGCTACCGCCGGACAATGCGAGATCGATCAGCGGTTCGACACGCTAGTCAAATCGGCGGACAACATGATGCTCTACAAGTACATCGTCCGCAATGTAGCTTACGAGAACGGAAAGACCGCAACCTTCATGCCGAAGCCGATCTTCGGCGACAACGGCAGCGGGATGCACACGCACCAAAGCATCTGGAAAGGCGGTAAGCCGCTGTTTGCCGGCGAAGGCTATGCCGGGCTCAGTCAAATGGGGCTTTGGTACATCGGCGGCCTGCTGAAGCACGCCCGCGCCCTTTCCGCCATCATCGCCCCGACGACGAACAGCTATAAGCGGCTGGTACCCGGTTATGAAGCTCCGGTCAACCTGGCCTATTCACGGCGCAACCGCTCCGCGGCATGCCGCATTCCGATGTATTCGGCCAGCCCGAAAGCCAAGCGTGTAGAGTTCCGGCCACCCGATCCTTCTTCGAATCCCTATCTGGCGTTTGCGGCGATGCTCATGGCCGGATTAGACGGCGTGTTGAACAAGATCGAGCCCGGCGAACCGCTCGACAAGGACATTTACGATTTGTCGCCCGAGGAGATGAGAACGGTACCGTCAATGCCCGCGTCGTTGGAAGAGGCTCTCAACTGTCTGGAGCAGGATCACGAGTTCATGCTGCGCGGCGAAGTCTTCTCCGAAGACCTGATTGAAACGTACGTCGACTACAAGCGTAAAAACGAATCGGACGCGGTACGTTTACGGCCACATCCGTACGAGTTCTCGCTGTATTACGACATTTAACCCAGATCGGGCATGCCCGATCTACCCGGACAGGAATTAACTTCTAACGGCGAAGCGAAAGCTTCGCCGTTTTGATTTCCTGCAACCAGATTTGAAGTCCCTCAGGCTGGAAGTGCTTCGCGCTGCGGTTCCGCAACCCGAGGCGCGCGAGCAGCAATGCCGGGGAATTCCAGACGGAAGCGTGTGCCGCGCCCGATGGCACTGTCCACCTCGATGATGGCGTTGTGCTCCTGGATAATGCCGTAGGTAATCGACAGGCCCAGACCGGTGCCTTTCTTGGGTCCTTTTGTCGTAAAGAAGGGATCGTAGATACGAGCCAGATGCTCCGCCGCGATTCCCTGCCCGGTATCGGCAACTTCGATGTGCGCGAAGCCGTTCTCAGCCCACGTCCGCACGGTTAATGTTCCGCCGGCGGGCATCGCATCGCGCCCGTTAATGAACAGGTTGAGAAAGACCTGTTGAAGCTTTCCGGCGTTACCCCGAATCGCCGGAAGTTCTTCAGAAAGGGTCAGCCCAGTCCTGACGCCGGCTTTGTTGAACTGATGTTCCACCAGCATCACGGTCTCGCGGATAACGCGGTTCAGATCGAGTTCCGCAAAATCCGTGGGTGCCGTGCGCGAAAAGTTCAGGAGCGAATTAACAATTTCGCTAGCCCGGAATGTCTGCTTGGCGATTTTTTCGAGCAGCTTGGCTTTGTGATCGTCGCCCGATACCTGCTTGGCCAGCATCTGCGCGTAGGTCGAGATCACGGCCAGAGGCGTATTCACTTCGTGCGCGACACCGGCAGCGAGCAGTCCGATAGAACTGAGTTTGTCCGCCTGTACCAGCCTGCGCTCCAACTCCTCGCGATCGGTCACATCGTCGAAGATAATTAGGCGCCCTATCTGCTTGAATTCTTTCGATACCAGCGGTGCAATCGCGAGATTAACGATAGACTCGCGCGGCGGTGGCGCAGGTTTAGTGAGCTGAAGGCCGTTGTGGCCATTACCGTTGCTGGTTACCGCTCCCCGGCCCGCGCCCGCGGGCGCAGGCACCCCGTCGCGGCTCGGTTCGGCAGTTATGCGCGGACGGAGGGCAATACGGTACACGTTATGGATGCGCTCGTCACCGCGCAGCTCATCGAATTTGCCGGATAGTTCCGGCGGAAACAGTTCCGCCAACCGCCGCCCGATCGCCTCCTCGCGCGGAATACCGGTGAGCTTTTCAATTTGCGTGTTCCAGCTCTCGACACAATCGTCCAAGCCCGCAGCAAGTATCCCGACGTTAATGGATTCGACGATGTTTTCGCTGAATTCCTTGAGCCGTTCATATTCATCTGCCTTGCGCTGGAGTGAGCTGTAAAGCCGCGAGTTTTCGATCGCAATGGCAACGTAATTCGATAGGGTGACCAGCAGCTCGATATCGTCGCTGGATAAGAAATCTCCCTCCGTGGTGCGGCTCACGCCAAAAAAGGCGATGGTCTTTCCACGGGATTTGCAGGAGACGTAATATGTGAAGTCCAGTTCGGCGATGGTATCGCGCACCGAAGCCGGCCATGCCTGCGAGACGATATCCCGCAAATGCTTAGGGCGTTCAAAAAACACGTATGGACGATCTGCAAACTGCTCCAGAAAACTCAAATCGAGCGCGTGAGCGATTGTCTTTGGAGGCTTCCCCGAGCGCTGCGTTAACGAATGCAGATGAAGCTTTCCCGAAATTTCATCGACCAGAAAGAACCCGATCTGCTGAATGGAAAGCGTCCGCAACAGCCGGTCCGACACCTGGGCGAGCATGGCGTTCTGATCCGTTTCCGAACTCAGCTCGCGCGCGAATTCAATTAAAGTCAACCGCGCATCGTAGCGGTCGCGATAGAACACTCTGCGGTCGAGTTGCTCCTGAATCCAGCGCCGGATGGGCTGGAACAGAAAGGTTGCGATGGCAATCAGCACCACAAAGGCCGAGCCGGAAACCGAGCTCGTATTCGAAATAAGAAGAATCAGTCCGTAAAGCGTTCCGATGACGGCCAGTGTCGCGAGTGTATAGACATAACCCTGCTGAAAAATAATGTCCACATCCATCAGTCGGTAGCGTGTAATGGCATACGCCCAGGTGAGCGGGATGAGTCCCATGGATAGAACGCTCAGATTCATCAAGTGGGTAGGCACCACGCCGAACACGTACGGCAAGGCATAGAGGCACGTAAACGGCAGCAACCCCACCAGCGCTCCGTTGCGGAGGTATTTGAGCTGGCGGCGCGTAACCGGATCTTCGGCCCGCGCAAAATCGACGGCAAGAGCGGCCGCTCCGCCGAGATACAGCAGCACCTCGAATCCCAGCGTCAGCCGGTCGAGGAACCAGCGCACCTCGAGCAGCGAACTGGAGGACTTCAAAACTCCTTCAGCGACGGCCGCCACGAGCCCCAGCAAAACCAGCGAAGGGACATAGAGCAGAAACCATCCGCCGCGCCGTTGCAAAATGCGGGGCCGGCTTTGAAATGTGAGGCAAAAGTGAAGGAAAATCGCCGGGGCAATCAGCCCGGCCGCGACGTTCCCCCAGTACATCGCCTCATCGAACGTGTTGAGCTTGCCCGAATAGTGGAAGCAAGAGGCAATAAACGACGTGAGGCAGAGCAAGAAGAAAAGCAACGCCTTGGCGGCGCTGGTGCGGCGATAGTAGACGAACAGGCCGATGACCAGATAGAAGAAGCCGACACAGTACTGGTAATAAAGCGAGACGTCGCGCGGAGCCGCCTGGATGAAAACCTGATGCGCCTGAAATTCAATACCGTGCCGCCGGAGCGTGTACTGGGTCTGTCCCATTAACGGGACCAGCTCCAGCGCCCGCGGCACATCGAGCGCGCTGCGGACTGGGGTTCCGCCGATATTCAGGATCTGATCGCCTTCATGAATCCCGGCCTTATCGCCCGGACCACCCGGCGTTACATACGCCGCAACAACGGCTTGTTGACCATTGGGCTGCTTCTGGTCAATCCACGTAACTCCGTCATCTTTAAGCGGATAGGTACGCAGATGCTGCAGGCTCAATACCGCG
>DAISJE010000181.1:0-8305 GCA_036821665.1 Bryobacteraceae bacterium
TTCCGTCGAATGATGTATCCTCGCGCCGGTCAAGTTTGGACCGCGTTTCGGCTCTCCCGCCCCAAGGTTATGACAGACCGTGCAGCGCTCCTTTCGGAAGTAACCAACCGCGGCAATCTCCTCAACAGGGAAAAGTGTCCAGGTCTGCGCCGTCACTTCAGAAATAGATCGCGTAGAAACAGCTTTCGGCGTGCTTGCAATCGCTCGCGCAGTCAATGCACCCCAGCCTGCAACGGCCAGTATGACCAATCCGATGGCGATTGTACGCTGGCTCAATTTACGCGCGCGCTTGCGGTCGATAAACGGTACGGCAAATAGCGCCAACACCGCGGCGGTTGGCAGTCCGATGCTGCCCACCGGCTCAAGCGCGCCGTGGAAATACTTGAGCGCCTGAAAGAGAAAGAGGAAATACCACTCGGGCCTCGGCACGTAAGTTGCATCGTTCGGATTGGCGACGGCTTCCAGCGGAGCATTCACCAATGCAGCCATGAAGAAGAGCACCAGAAATGCAACAAAAATCGCAACGGTGTCCCGATACGCCTGAGACGGGTAAAACCTTTGTTTGCGCCGTACCTCTGGCGTCGATGGTGTAACGCCATGACGTCTCACGAGATAAACATGAACCGCAACCATCAAAACCATCAGCAACGGCAGCAACAGCGTATGAAACGTGTAGAAACGCGAGAAGGTGAGGACACCGATTCCATCTGCCGCACCCAACAAATTGGAAAGATACAGCCCCAGAACCGGCGTTTGCGCCGCCAGCCGTGTCGTTACTATAGTTCCCCAATAAGCCCGGTTATCCCATGGCAACAAGTAGCCTGTAAGTCCAAATGCAAGCGTAATCAATAGCAGAACCACACCGGCTAGCCAGGTGGCCTCTCGCGGTTTCTTATAGGCTCCGTACAAAAAGACCTGGAGCATATGGAGAACAACAACCACGATCATGAGACTGGCGCCCCAATGATGAAGATCCCGAACCATTTTTCCGCCGCTCACCTCGCGAATGATATATGTCAAGCTGCTATAGGCATCCCCGGGTGTAGGTGCGTAATTCAGGGCGAGCAGAATACCTGTTAGTGCCTGCGTAAAAAACAAAAACAGCGCAACGCTTCCAAACACCTGCGGCCAGCCTGCGGAGGCGGGAATATCTTCAAACAGAAAATCCCGCAGCTTCGTTTCCAGCCCGGTTCGCTCCTCAATCCAGTCGAGCGTATTTCGCATCATCCGGTTCATGCGTTCAAGTTCGACGAGGGCGAAATAGGTCCAAGCCAGAGCCGCGTTCCTTCGCGCTTGACCAGATAACGATCAAGCGGACGATTGGCCGGCCCGGTAATCACATCTCCTTCTCGCGAAAATGTCGATCCATGACACGGGCACACAAACGCGCCATCTTTGGATCGCCCGGCCCTTGATTCCCAGTGGTATGCGCAACCAAGATGCGTACACAGCGGTGAAAACGCGACCAGTGCGCCGTCGGCATTCTTGACAACCCAGGCATTGTCTTTCTGATTGCTGACTTTCCACCCGTCGGTGCGCGTTCGTTCGAATGTGATTTTCTGAGGGCTCCCGATCTTCAGAGCCGAGATGTCGCCGGCGTCCGCCCAAGCGCTTCCCTGCTTCCGCTTTGGGGCGCGGAGGAGATATGCGGCCGAAGTAATTCCAAACGATCCGGCTATTACCGAAAGAAAACCGTAAATACCGGCAACCAGGAATCCTCTACGGCCTATCCTGTCATCTGCCTTTTGGAGTTGCTCGTCTTGCTGCTCTTGCATTAGCGCTTATCCTTTTTGAACTCGGCAAGAGGAGCACACCCAAGGTTTCTTGCATCGACATCCTAATCGTAGGTTCAACACGCCGTGAAGCTGTTGTCTGCTTGTAAAACTTGAGTAACGCGCGGCTTCTTCCCATATGCCGCCAGTCTTTACAACTTGTTTACACGCTGCCAACCTCGGCCGGCCGCCCAGGCCACAAACTCGATGAAGCAGGTTGTCCAAGGAAAGGGGATCCCGTGAACATCAAATCCGCTCTTACTCTATTGACCGCTCTATCAGGCTTGGCGTCACTCGCATCAGGCGATGCTCTAAATAGCTTTGTTCAAACGAACCTGGTATCGGATCTACCCGGCGTAGCCGCTCAGTTGGACCCTAACCTGGTGAATCCGTGGGGCATTGTGGCAGGTCCAACCTCGCCGTTTTGGATCAGCGATAACGGAACTGGGCTTTCCACGTTGTATGACGGCACAGGCGCGAAGCTTCCCCTTGTCGTGACGATTCCGCCATCAGGCAGCGCTCCAACCGGCGTTGTTTTCAATGGAACCACCAGCTTTACCGGTGCGCCTTTCATTTTCGCTACCGAAAATGGCACCATTGCCTCCTGGAGCGGCGGCGCGAGCGCGACAACCGTAGTACCGGCCACTGCTGGATCCGTTTATAAGGGTCTGGCTCTCGGCAATAACGGCTCAGGCGATCTGCTTTACGCCGCCAATTTCGGCTTGGGCCGCGTTGATGTTTTCAACAGCAGTTTTAGTTCGACAAGCGTGTCCGGAGGATTCAAGGACACCAGTCTGCCCGCCGGATATGCGCCCTTCGATATTCAAAATCTCAACGGCAAGCTATATGTCACTTATGCGTTGCAAGACCCCGCGCATCACGACGACGTTGCGGGCTTAGGGCATGGGTTCATCGACGTATTCGATTTTAACGGCAATATGCTGCAGCGGTTGACATCGCAAGGTTCCCTGAATTCGCCATGGGGTCTGGCGCTAGCTCCTTCCGGCTTCGGCTCCTTCGGTGGGGACTTGCTCGTGGGCAACTTCGGCGACGGCCTCATCCATGCGTACAACGCGAGTAGCGGTGCATTCCTCGGAACTCTCGACGATACTAGTGGTAATCCGCTGGCGATACAAGGGCTGTGGGGTTTGAGCTTCGGAAACGGGGCGCACTCGCAAGGACTGAATACACTCTTCTTCACGGCGGGCATTCCAGGCGATGGGATGGTGGAAGATCATGGTCTCTACGGCGCTATCGATCAGTCTCCCGAGCCTGCCTCCGCCGCGCTTTTGATTTGCGGGCTACTCGCCGGCGTGACGCTACGCCTTCGGCGTCGTGCCTCTGCGAAGAAGCTTCCAACCGCGAGATGAGCGGCTTCGGCGGCCTGCAGGCAGGGCGCCCCAGGGGCTGTAAAAGTTTCGTAAAATCGTGGAGTATCTCACGGTTTCAGCGCCCGTAAGACTCATCTAACGGCTAAGATGTCGAATACGATGCAAAAAATACTCGTCATCGACGATGATGAGAATCTCCGCGACACTATCGGTGTCATGTTGGAACGCGAAAGCTTCGTGCCTTTGCTGGCGGCAGACGGTAAGAGCGGTTTCGAAAAAGCGCTCATGCTGAAGCCGCATCTTATACTTGTGGACCTTAGGCTGCCCGGTATGAGCGGCGTCGAAGTATGTAAACAGCTTCGGGCAGACCGGGTTCAGACGCCGATCATCGTCCTGAGCGCCGTCGGAGACGAAGTCGATAAGGTTCTGCTGCTCGAAATAGGTGCTGACGATTACATCGTGAAACCGTTCGGCACCCGCGAGTTGATCGCCCGGATTCGCGCCGTTCTTCGCCGGAGCGGCGACGATGCCGGCCGTTTAGCGCACTTCGGCGACGTGGAAATAGATTTCGAGCGGCGCAACATCACCCGGCGTGGCAAAGAAGTGAAAGTCACGCCCGCCGAATACAATTTGCTGCTCTTTTTCCTTCACAATCCGGAGCGCGTGCTCACGCGCGACCTGATCCTCAATTCGGTTTGGGGCTACGAATATTATCCGAACACTCGCACGGTAGACGCCCACGTGGTCAGGCTCCGTCAAAAATTCGAACCTGATCCTGGCGCGCCAACGCATTTCGTAACCGTACATGGAGTCGGATATCGTTTTCTGCCTCAATGAGGATCTGTGACGAGAGTGGTTGTAATTGTAGATGACACCGACAGTGTAGCCTCTTCTCTCGCACTCGCATTCGAAAATATTCCCGGCGTAAAGCCCGTCGTCACGCACAACCCGATGGCTGCTTTGCGCCTCTTCGCGGCCCCTGATTCCGTAATCTCCGCCGTTGTCACCGATTTCAATCTTCCGCATCTAAACGGATTCGAGCTGATCCGCAAGATTCGGGATATAGACAAATACCACAATCTGCCGGCAATCATGATCACGGCGGACGAAAGCGCCTTAGGCGCAGCCCGATCGAAGGAGCACACTCCAAATGCGATATTCAAAAAGCCGTGCTCATTGAGGGAGGTGTGTCGTGTGCTGGAAGAATTGCTTCAATAAGGCAAGCGTTGCCGCAATAGCCCTGGTTCTCTGGGGGATGCCATGCCGTGCCCAACAACCTGTTTCTCCCGACGCCTTGCAGCGCATTCTGGACCGCCTGGATACTTTGGAAAAGCAGAATGAGGCTCTACTGGCTGAAATTCAGCAGCTTCGGGAAGCCGTGAAAACGGCTCAGACCGAATCCGCAACCCAGGTACAAGCGTTAAAGGATCGCGAGGCTGTAACTGCCCAGCAGGTTAAGGATCACGCTCAAACCAAAGTGGAAGCGTCACAACGATTTCCTATTTCCCTGACCGGGATGTTCCTGTTTGACAGCTATCTGTTTAAAGGAACTCCTGATCCGGAATACAGTTATTTGAGCGGCTATACAGCGGGCAATCCAAGCGCGGGAGCGACCTTGGCGCAATCGATTATTGGTCTTAATTTCAGAGGCCCGCAACTGCCGGGTGGCGGCAAAGTGCAGGGCTTCCTCTCAATGGATTTCTATTCGCAATCCGGAGGCTATAACCTTTTCCGGATCAGGCGCGGCGTCCTCTCGTTCGATTGGTCGCGTCGAAGCCTGACCGTCGGGCAAGACAAACCGCTTATCGCTCCACTCGAACCCACCTCATTCGCCAGGGTAGGAGTTCCCGCGCTCAGCGGCGCCGGCAATCTGTGGCTGTGGCTGCCTCAAGTGCGCTACGAAGAGCGCGTTCCGTTTTCGGCAAACACCCAAGCCAAGTTTCAGGCGGCTGTTTTGGAGACGAATGAAACGTATGTCGCTCCTTATCTTCCCGGCACCGCGCCCGTAGAAAATGCCCGGCCTGCCCTACAGGGCCGTTTTGAAATCCAGCACCGCTGGAGCGAGGAATCGCGCATCGCTTTTGGAGTAGGAGCGCACACCAGTTCCACTCACTTGTTGGGCGCATCCGTGCCTTCGCATCTGGTTAGCGCGGATTTGTTTTATAAGCCGCTTCCAAAACTTGAAATCAGTGGGACGATTCTCCACGGCGAGAATTTCGCTAACCTGGGAGGCGAACCGCCGGGAGTAACCGTGCGCAGAACCGGAGAAGTCGTTCCCATTCGCGGGAGCGCCGGTTGGATTCAGGTTGCTCTTCCAGTTACAAGCCGCCTCACGTTCGACGTCTACGCAGGACGCCAGGTAAATAACGCCCGAGATTTGAACCAATATGAATTTGTGCGGACTCTGACCTATGCCGGCAACATACTTTATCGCTTGGCTCCCAACATAATCATCGGCCTGGAGGGATCGCATAACGGCCTGGAATATCTGACCGGAAAGCAGTTGCTAACGAACCGCTATGACGCAACCGTCGCCTATCTGTTTTAGTGTGCAGGAAAATCGGGGACACTCCGGGCTGGAATCCGAATCGCCGCAGTGTCCGACCAGCAGGCGTGTCCCCCGATTTTTCCAAATCATTCCAGCCCATTTTCGGCTTCTGCCAGGCCTTTTTTTGTTGGCTGCTGGTTTCCTTCACGCTTCTACCGTAACCGGTAGGGTAGAGATCTCCCAACGTGCCAAGTCCCACGAGAGTTTGGGCGATATCGTCGTGTGGCTGAAACCGGTTCAACGAAGCGCAAGCACGGACATAACGCCCGAGCATGTGCAGCTATTGCAGAAGAACAAGACGTTCCGCCCCCACGTGCTTCCTATTACTGTCGGTAGCACTGTGGATTTCCCAAATGCCGATCCGATCTTTCATAACGCGTTTTCAAGCTTCGATGGCCAGATATTCGATGTGGGCCTGTACGCGCCGGGAACCAGCAAATCAATTCGTTTTCACGAACCCGGTGTTGTGCGGGTCTTTTGCAACATCCATCCGACGATGTCGGCGGTCATTCTGGTGCTTGATACTCCGTTTTTTGGCAGGGTGTCCGCCGATGGCCGGTACCGGATAACGAAAGTCCCCCCCGGCAGTTACGAGTTGCGTGTATTCGATGAGCGGGCTACTGCCGGACCGGACGTGCAATTAACGGTAAAGGTGGAGGACAATGAAGAGCAGACTGCCGCGCCTCCCATTCGTCTTTCTGAGCTTGGATACGTCCGCTTGCCACATAAAAATAAGTACGGCCTGGATTACCCTTCGACTGGTAGCGACCTGGAGATCTATCCGGGTCCAGTTCAATGAGGGCCGCCTTCGGTAAAATCCCGCTGCAGTGGCGAGTGTTTCTCGCCACCTCCATCACAATTACGATTCTTTTTGTGTTTGCGGGCTTGGGGCTTCAGGATTACGCTCTTTCCGTTGCCGACCAAAGCGTCCGATCGGAGATCCGCGCCAGCATTCAGGCTTACGACGCGCTTTGGAAGGGGCGAACACAAGTGTTGTCGGCAACCACTGCTTTAATGGCACAGATGCCGAATGTCCGCGCCGCATTCGGCACGCGTGACGAAGCGACGATTCGCGATTCGGCCGGGGACCTGTGGAAGCATATTTCCGGCCAATCGGCGGCCTTTCTGGTATTGGACCCCGAAGGGCGTCTGATCTCATCGCTAGGCGCCGATAGCGACGATTTGACGGTTCCGCAGATTCCAATGAACGAAGTTCGCGGACGTTTCCCGGCGCAGCTTGCCGGATACCTGCGGCAGGGTTCCAAATTGTTCTACATGGTTTTTACACCGGTGTACGTTCAAACCAGCCATGAACCGCTGCTGCTGAATGTGCTCTGTGCGGGCTTCCGCATCGATACTGTTGTTGCCGATCAGTTAAAAGCGCTCGCGCCCGGCAGCGATTTCGCATTTCTGGACAAGCGCCAGGTCTTTGCGTCGACACTGGAGTCCAAATTCGGCTATCTCTCTCCGGCGTCGTTGGTACCGGCCCCAGGATTCGATCGCCAGCATATCCGCGGCCACGAGTTCATTAGCTTCGGGCAGCCTCTTCCGGACGTTACCGGTAAGCCTATCGCAGAACTCCGCATTCTGCATTCGTACGAAAACGTGCGAATGGCACTCACAAAATTGCAGCGCAGCTTGGGGCTGGCATGGCTTGCGACGGTGGCAGTGGCTCTTCTGGTCAGTTTGCTCATGACCCGGCGTCTGCTCGATCCCGTAAAGCTCCTGGACCGCGCAGCCACTGAAATTGCCGCCCGAAATTATTCTTATCGGGTGCCGGTAACGGGCAGCGACGAGCTGTCGCGTCTGGCGGCAACCTTCAATATGATGTGCGATTCCATCGAGCAGGCCCGCATCGATCTCATTCGTCAGGAACAGATCAACACGATTGGCCGCCTCGGCAGCTCGCTCGTACACGACTTGAGAAACCCGCTCGCCGCGATATACGGCGGCGCGGAAATGCTGGTTGACGGGCAATTGCCCCCCGAACATACGAAACGAGTGGCTCTGAATATCTATCGCGCATCGCACCGCGTTCAGGAGCTTCTGCGCGATTTACTAAACGTTTCGCGCGGCGAAGCCCGCAACCTCGAGACCTGCAAAGTTCGTGAAATTGTGGAGGCCGCCGCCGAAGCCGCTCAAGCTAACGAATCGAGTGTCAAGATCAAAGTCGCGGTCGACGAAAGCGCTGAAATTTTTGTCGATCGGACACGTTCGGAACGGGTGTTTACGAACCTTTTCTCGAATGCAATCGATGCAATGCCGGATGGCGGCGATGTGTTCGTCTATTCAAAGGCCAATGGCGACAATCTGTTGGTTTTCGTGGAGGATACCGGACCTGGCGTGCCGGCCGAAGTACGCGCGCAGCTTTTTCGGCCTTTTGTTACGGCCGGAAAACGAACCGGATTAGGTTTGGGATTAACTCTGTCACGACAGACCATGTTGGAGTTAGGCGGAGATTTACAATTACTATCCCGTTCCGGACCCGGTGCTTGCTTTTATCTGCGCTTTCCTATTCGCCAGCCGAACGGCGGGACTGGCTCGACTGTCCTGAGCGCAACGGCACGGCTCTAACACCGAGGCACGCTGAACGCGCGAGCGGCAGTCGTGCCAAGACTCGGACTTCCGAACAGTGGCGTGGTGGGGCAGGCCCC
>DAISJE010000182.1:0-8305 GCA_036821665.1 Bryobacteraceae bacterium
ACGTGCTCCTGCATTCCTCTGAACACGCAAAAAGCGGCTTGATGCAAGCGCAATTTGGCTGGGCGAGTTCCCGGCTGGCTTCGCAAGGCTTGCTTCTATTCCGGCCCGAAGAAGCAGAACGCATGAAGGAAGACCTTGCGAGATTCCAGAACTGCGGCGATACAAGGAAAATCGCGAGTAACGAAAACGAGAGCGAAATGCTTAGTTCCCTAGATGCTTATCGGAGAATGCGGCCATGAGCCCGCATGGGCACCGATCCAAAGTTGAGGACACTCTGATCGCCAGACTGCCGAACCAACACCAACGAAGGAGGCCGGCAAATGTTTTATATGAAATTGATTCCGCTACTACTGTTTCCGGCAGGTGTCTGGGCTGCGCAGGCAGCGGATCAGCGGGTCGCACCCGCCGAAGTGAAGCTCGCCGCATCGAAGGCGATCGCGCTTGTTCAGGATGTAGGCGGTCATTGGAAGCAGGCGTGTGCCTCGTGTCACAACCAGTTCCTCCCACTGCTGGCGTTTAAGCGGGCACGCGAGCATGGGGTGCCGGTAGACGAACAGCGCGCAACCGAAATGCTGCGCCTGTCGCTTACTAACTTCCAATCGGACTACGCGATTCAAGGATGGAATCCGGAAGCCACTTACGAAAACGCGTTTGCGCTCGTCGCCGCTCACGATTCCGGTGTGCCGGCGAATGATACGGCGGCTGCGTACGCACGACTCTTTGCACGGCGGCAGATGGCGGATGGCCGCTGGCTTCTCGATGACGACCGGCCGCCCGAATCTTTCAGTGAGATCACAAGTACGGCACTTGTTTTGCGAGCCATCCAGCTCTACTCTTCGCCCAGGATGAAGGTGGAAACTGCCGCAAGGGTGAAGCAAGCGCGCAACTGGTTAGA
This sequence comes from Bryobacteraceae bacterium, assembly GCA_036821665.1. Lineage (GTDB taxonomy): Bacteria > Acidobacteriota > Terriglobia > Bryobacterales > Bryobacteraceae > Bog-105. Next base: position 896 of record DAISJE010000182.1, read on the forward strand.
GGCGCAGCGGCCGCAAGAAACGGAGGAGGCTGCTTTTCGTTTGTTCGGCCTGAACTGGGCGGGAAGCGACCCGGATACGCTCAAGAGCGCGCTCGATCAACTGCTTACACAGCAGAAACCCGATGGCGGCTGGTCTCAAATGCCGCATATGGCGAGCGATGCTTATGCAACCGGCGAGATGCTGGTGGCGCTGCACGAAGCCGGCGGTTTGCCCGCCTCCGATCCGGCATATCAGAGGGGTCTTCACTTCCTTCTCAGTTCGCAGCACTCGGACGGATCCTGGCTGGTCAACACGCGAATCCACGTGCCTGGCGTGAGCCCAGACTATTTTGAAAGCGGCTTTCCGTATGGACATAGCCAGTTCATCTCGTGCGCGGCGACAAGTTGGGCTGCGATGGCATTGTCGCTTTCTCTTCCGCCGGTACAGGTGGCAGAAAGCGCACGCACGGATCGGACAAACATGCTGAGCGAAAGACTGGAGCCGTGGGCGCAGACCATTCTGTTCGGTACAATGCAAGGTGTTCAGAAATTGCTGGCGGCCGGATTCGAGGCGAATCGTTCGACGTCACTTGGCACCACGGCTCTGATGATGGCGGCGCCCGATCCCGATAAGGCCAGGCTGCTGCTCGCCGCCGGCGCGGACCCGAATGCGAAAGCGAAATCCAGGTTTACCGCGCTGATGGTGGCTGCCGGCTACCGCGGAGGCGGGGAGACGGTAAAGATGCTGTTGAAGCGCGGCGCGGAAGCTGAGCCGCGCAACCCGCAGCCAGTTTTCTACACGTCGGCGGCTTACCTGGCTTCGGGCGCCGCAGAGGCAGAGACGTTGCACCTATTGCTCGCCAAGGGAGCCAACCCGCATCGCAGAGTCATTCAGTTCTGGTTTTTTCCCAACGACACAATCTTCATGGCTCTGCTAATGCACAACGAACGCACACTTGCATATCTGTTGCCGCATTTCAATAAAGCTGAGTTAAATAGCGGATTATCTATTCCCGTCTTCGGCAATCGCTGTGAGCAAGCTCGCGAATTGATTGCACACGGAGCCGATGTCAACTATGTCGATAGTTTCGGCATGACTGCGTTACATTACGCGGCGAGCATCGACTATGGAAGCACAGAGATGGTGGACTTGTTGTTGGCGGCCGGCGCCGATACGAAGATGCGCACAAAGGAAGGTCTGACTGCACTCGGCTTGGCGAAAAAGTACGGTCACACCGATATTCAGCGAGTACTGAAGCGGGTTGGAGCCGCGGAATGATGTCCTCGACTCCTGCGACGAGTGGCCGATTCCATGTTCGGCTAGCTATGCTCGAATTGCGGCCCGCTGTCATTGCACTCCTTCTGCCGGTTGTTGCGTGGGGGCAAGCTGCGGGCGTCCCGCCAATTAAGGTGACAACGCGACTGATTCAGGTCAGCGTTCTGGTCCATGATCATCAAGGCAATCCGGTCAGCGATCTGAAAAAGGACGACTTCGAGGTTACGGATAACGGTAAGTCTCAGTCCATCAGTTTATTCACGGCCGAGACTTTCAATCCGGCAAATGGGCCTGTAGTCAAAGCGCAGCCGCTTATTCCGCGCAACGTCGTGACAAACCGCCCTGACGGGCAGCCAGGCGTGCCGGCCGTTGTGAGCGTGCTACTTCTCGATCTCTCCAACACAGAGCTTAAGGATCAGATGTATTCCAGACGGCACGTCATTAAATTTCTGCAGCAGATCCGCCCGGAAGATCGAATCGCGCTTTATGTCCTAAATGGAACTGGCCTCAAGGTCGTGCATGATTTCACGAATAACTCCGAGACTCTGTCGGCAGCTCTTCAGAAGATGTCGCGGGCCTTCAGCCATGAACTGGACAGTTTGAATCCCGACCCCGCAAACACCGGGAACGACGACCTGGATAAAGTTCTGGATCATGCCAACACCACGATGTCGAACTTCTATACACGCGAGCGGGTTATCAACACATGTGTAGCATTCAAGATCATTGCCGATCATTTGGCGGGCGTTCAAGGGCGGAAGAATCTAATCTGGTTATCCGGCGGCTTTCCGATTCAGTTCGGTTTCGGCGATCCGCACGACGCCGGCACTGGCTTGAGCTCGCAGGATCGCGAATTATTCGCTTCCGATATCGAGGCGGCAAGTGAAGCGATGAACACAGCGAACGTCGCAGTCTATCCCGTGGATGCTCGTGGCCTGTTGGTGAATTCTCTATTCGGAGATGCCTCCAAGAACGTAAAGATCGACCGGTCTAACCGCGATATCCCTCAGCAATTGTGGGTAGATCGAACAAATAACGATTCGATGAACTACATTGCCGATTTGACGGGGGGAAAAGCCTTCTACAACACAAACGATATCGAAAGCGCAATCCGCGGAGCAGCGGAAGATTCGAGAGTCACATACACGCTCGGCTATTACCTTCCCGATGTGCGCCAAGATAACAAATTTCACAAGATCAAAGTAAAAGTAAACCGTTCCGGGGTAACCGTCAGAACGAAAAAAGGCTATTTCGCGCGCGAGCAAAGGGCGCCCAACGCGGCTAAGCTTAATGAGGTACTCCGGCAAGCAATTTGGAGCCCGCTAGACTCAGCGAGTATTGGCGTGAGTGCCCGAATTGATCCAAGCACTATTCTTCCGAATGCCAGCAGACTGGTATTTATGGTGGATCCCGCTGAAGTTCTGTTTGCAGAAGCCGGTGGCAAGAAGTACCTTGGCTCGCTGGACCTTCTGTTTGTACAGCACACGAAGCGCGGCAACAGAATTACCGGCGAGAAGAAGACGATAAATATCAATATCAGGGCTCAACGATTTGAAGAGCTTAAAAAGAAGGGCTTGATGGCCGGCCAAGATGTTGCGGTCAATTCCGATACCGAGGAGATACGCGTCGTCATCATGGATCGCTTTACCGGGTCCACCGGCTCAGTAACCGTGCCGGTTACGGCCTCGGACAAGAGTCCTGTGACACTCATACCAGTTCCTCCATCTCGTTGACGATTGAATTCGGCGCAGGCTTAATTGGAGAGCTCCAGCAAGCCTCGATCGGGCTCCGATCTCCGCCGGCGTCGTATTCCAGCCCCAATGTCACTTAGTTTTGTGGGACAGGACCCCTGTCCTGCGGACGATGCCTCGTCGGCCTCTTAAATTGTTGAATTCTCGAACAGCCGGGCGAGGGCGCCCCGGCGCAGCTCAGGGAGCTGCCCCACCAAATCCTCCCCAGATTCGGCAAAACTAAATGACATTACGTACTCCCACCCCCGCGAGGGATCGCCGCCGTGCATCCATCTGCTATCGTGACGGTTTCACCCCGCCATGCAATTTTCCAAGCTCGAAATACCCTGCGAAGAGTTTGTTCTGGACAATGGTTTAAAGGTTATCGTCCATGAGGACCACAAGGCGCCAATTGTTGCGCTGAACATCTGGTATCACGTCGGCTCGAAGAACGAAAAACCGCGGAAAACCGGATTCGCCCACCTTTTTGAGCACCTCATGTTCGGCGGTAGCGAGCACCTCCAGGGCAGTTACATCGAGGCCATGGAGAAGATCGGTGCTACCGATTTGAACGGCACGACGAGCGAAGACCGCACCAACTATTTCGAAAACGTTCCCGCTTCCGCGCTCGATTATGCTCTATTCGCCGAATCGGACCGTATGGGTTATTTCTACAACACCATCAACCAGGAGGTACTTGACCTGCAGCGCGGCGTGGTTCAGAACGAGAAGCGTCAGGGTGACAATCAACCCTATGCCATCGTTGAAGACCTGGTAGTGAACTCCACCTACCCTGTCGGTCATCCTTATGACCACACGGTAATCGGCTCGATGGAGGATTTGGATTCCGCGACGCTTGAGGATGTCCGTGAGTGGTTCAAAACTTACTACACGCCTTCAAACGCAGTTTTAGTTGTTGCCGGCGACATCACACTCGCACAAGCCAGAAAACAAGTCAATCGCTACTTCAGCGATATTCCTTCGGGACCACCCGTTGCGCATCAGCGCTCCTGGACCGCTAGAATGATGGGCGAACATCGCGAGACTGTGCAGGATCGCGTGCCGCAATCGCGCCTCTACAAAGTTTGGAATGTGCCCGGATATGGCTCGCCCGCTGCCGATCACTTGCGCCTCGCGACGGCGGTTCTCTCCAGCGGTAAAAACTCACGCCTGTATAAACGGCTCGTATACGACGATCAAATCGCTACGCAAGTTGCGGCTTATCTCGATGAACGCGAGATCGGTAGCCAGTTCGTTGTTCTTGCAACCGCGAAGCAAGGTGAAGACCTCGGCAAAATCGAAAAGGCGGTTGATGAGGAACTGGCCCGGTTTCTCGACAGTGGCCCCACTACACGCGAATTGGAGCGCGTGAAAGCGCAATCGTATGCGGGCTTCGTGCGAGGGATCGAACGCATCGGCGGATTTGGCGGCAAGTCCGACATACTCGCTACCAGTCAAACCTACTTGGGTTCCCCGCATGGCTATAAGCAGCGGCTTTTGGCTCTTGACGAAGCCACCCCAACCGGTCTTCGCGATACAGCGCAAGCTTGGCTGGGCGACGGCGTCTACGTGCTTGAAGTTCGTCCGTTTGAAGCCACGCAACAGGTCGCCCAAAATGGCGAATCCCGCAGTTTGCCCCAACTCGGCGCCGCGCACGAGCTAAAACTTCCCCAGCTTCGCGAAGACAAGCTCTCCAACGGGCTCCGTATATTGGTTGCAGAGCGGCACGAGATACCGCTTGTGAACTTCTGGCTGGATGTTAACGCAGGCTTTGCAGCCGACCAATCTGTTCTGCCGGGTACGGCCCGGCTCACTTCGTCGCTTCTGACGGGCGGGACCGATCGCCGGAGTGCTCTCGAGATCAGCGACGAACTGCAAATGCTGGGCGCTCAGTTAAACAGCGGATGCAACCTGGACATGTCGACGGTGTATCTTTCCGCTCTGAAAGCGACACTCGATGATGCCCTCGATCTTTACTCCGATATCGTTCTACACCCGTCATTTCCGCAAGCGGATTTCGAACGGCAGCAGCAACTGCAGCTCTCCGCCATAGCAAATGAAAAAGTGACGCCGTTGCAAATGGCCCTTCGGGCGCTGCCGCCCATCCTGTTTGGATCGAAGCATGCCTATGGTGTCCCGCTAACCGGCTCAGGCACCGAGGAGAGTGTCCAGGCGATGACACGCGAGGATACCGCTCGCTTCCATCGGACCTGGTTTAAGCCCGGAAATGCGATCTTGATCGTGGTTGGCGATACTACGCTCGATGAGATCAAACCGGCACTCGAAAAATATTTCGGGTCCTGGCAGCCCGGCACGGTGCCCGCGAAAAGCCTCACCCATGTTCCAGCTCCGAACAAGCCCGCCATCTATTTGGTCGACAAGCCGGGTGCGCTCCACTCCGTTGTCATAGCCGGCACTGTCGCGGCGCCCCCCGAGGCCGGTACTGAAATCGCGCTCGAGACCATGAACAATATCTTTGGAGGCACTTTCGGCGCGCGGCTCAACATGAATATTCGCGAAGACAAGCATTGGTCCTATGGCGCCGGTTCAGTGCTCTATGGTGCTCGCGCGCAGCGTCCGTTCCTGGCATATGCCTCCGTTCAGGTCGACAAGACCGCCGATTCCATTTCGGAAATGCTGAAAGAAATTGTCGGAATGACGGGCATCAAGCCGATTCGTCCCGAAGAGCTCGACAAAGTCAAGCAGCAGCAGATTTTCGAACTTCCCGGCTCTCACGAGACCATGAACGCTGTCGGCAATCTCTTCGGCGATCTGCTGCAACTCGGCTTGCCGCTTAATTTCTACGACACCTACGTCAGCCGCGTGTCGGCTTTGACCATCCCGGAAATCGAGCTGTGCGCCAAATCTCTGCTGGATCCGCAGCACATGATCTGGATGGTTGTCGGCGACCGCGCCGCCATTGAGCCTGCTCTACAAGCACTGAATATCGGTGAAATCGTTCCGGTGCAGGTGTAGTGGGGCTACCGGCATTTATGCCTTGGGGTGCGCCCGATCGTAAACCGCCTGTAAATCCTTGAGCGAGACCTGCGTGTATTTTTGCGTGGTCGAAAGGCGCGCATGGCCGAGCAGTTCTTGAATAGCTCGGAGATCTGCGCCGTCACTGAGCAGATGTGTCGCGTAGGCGTGGCGAAAGCTATGTGGGTGTACAGTCGAATCTCCGGTTACCAGAATTGCGTAGAGTTTGACTAACCGGCGTACCTGGCGATCGTTAATGCGTGCGCCTCGCGAGTTTAGAAATAGAGCGCGCTCGCTAGATGCGGCCGATCGGTTATTGAGATAGCGCTCCACGGCGGCGACGGCTCGCTCTCCGATTGGAACTTGCCGCTCCTTATTGCCCTTACCGCGCACGCGCAACCAGCCGGCGCGCAGATCAATATCTTCCAGATTGATCCCCACCAGCTCGCCGACGCGAATTCCGCAGCCGTACAGCAGCTCCAGACAAGCCATATCGCGCTCCTTTGAAGGCTTTTCGACGATTTTGCCGGCTTCAACTGCATCGAGAAGATTGTTTGTTTTTTCCTCGCTCATGACATCCGGCAAGCGCGGCCGGACTTTGGGGGTCCGGAGACGGGAGGCCAGGTTTTTCTCGACGATGCCCTCCTGTAAAAGAAACTTGAACATCGCGCGTACTGCCGCCAATTTGCGTCGAATGCTCACGACGGTAAGTCCCTGATCGTACAAGCCGGCCATCCATTCCCGCAAGAGCGGCAAGTCTAACCGATCGATCTCGGGAGCGGTAGTTCCCGGCGGCTCGAAATAGGTAATGAACTGATCGAGGTCGGAGCCGTAACTTCGGAGCGTGTGCTTCGAGGCGCCGCGGCGTGCTAACTCAGCAAGATACTTCGCAATACAATCGCGGAGCGCTGGCATGGAGGAAGTTCTCGAATGTATCTGCTGCCCGGCGGCATACTTCCGCATGCCTCGCTTTCTTATCGTGCCGGAGTTTTCGCTTTGTCTCATCGTCGAGCGCCGGAAGCAAGTCGAACGTGATGTTGGCTGGCTGAAAATGAGCCGCGTCGGCATGCGTAATGTAGTGACACAGGCTGCCCATGGCGGTTTCACGCGGGAAACTGCGGGGCTCTTCTCCTTTCGCCAGCGCTGCGGCATTGCGGCCTGCGATCAGGCCTGTTGCAATGGATTCGGCGTAACCTTCAACGCCGGAGATCTGTCCGGCAAAAAAGATGCCGGGGCCGTCCTTCAATCGGAGTGTTGCGGTCAGCAGCTTGGGCGAGTTGATGTAAGTATTCCGGTGCATTTGGCCGAACCGCAGAAACTCGGCCTCTTCAAGCCCGGGAATCAGACGAAATACACGCGCCTGATCGCCGAATCGCATATGATTCTGAAATCCGACCAAGTTATAACTGTCGGCCCTGTGATTCTCCTGCCGGAGTTGCACCGCCGCAT
>DAISJE010000183.1:0-8302 GCA_036821665.1 Bryobacteraceae bacterium
TTTGTCCCAGAAACGGTCATTGCCGCCTGTCCAGATAATCCAGGTATTCCGGCCTTTCACCTGTTCGGGACTTAGCGGGATGCCGCCGTCCATGTCGTGAAAATAATCTTCATCAGCGGCATGAAAAGACGCCGCCTCGCGCCCGGCACGCTTGGCTTCATCCAGAACGTGCCCAGCTTGCCCCGGCCTGTTGCAGCTTGCTAACGGGAGCAGGCAGAGCATGCCAATGGCCGCTACCACTTCGGTTTTGCAAATCATTTGAAATTTGTCCTCCGGACACGCGGGATGAAGCGTGCTCCTGGGCCAACAACGTGACCCACCCCCGGGCATGTCCATCCGCGAAAATGAAGTTGCTGCTCGATGATATTGGCCGATAGAGACAAGAAAGTCAAGCTAAATCCCTCGAAAGTTTCCTGGTAAGCGATAGAGCCTCCTCGCCTGGCGCTGCGCCATAACTTTGAGATAGGATCTGTGCAATGGACTCTCGAACGGGTGAAAGTCTCATTAATTACTCTTGATTTACCCAGGCAAGCGGCCGCCAGGTGAAACGCCGGGCAGCGCCGAACGTCAGTGGGAAAGGGGAAGAGTGCGGTTGGCACAGCAGAAGAGCGGTCTCGTGGAAGCGAAGCTGAGTGGCAACATCGTTGTCGGCGAACTCATCCGCAACATGGAACTCGGCCGGTTTGAGATGACCTATACCGTGCTGCTGCCCTGTGTTTTTACCGTTTATCTGAATCCCGCCGACCACGCGACGCTTAGCGGCGTATTTAATTTTATATTGGACGACGCGCGAAAAGCGTTGCGAGCGCGAGTTGCGGAATTGAACTCGCCTCCCGCGCTCCTTGGAATGCGCCGGCGCGCTAAGCAGCCGAAGGAGTATAAGATCGCCTGCCGCGACTGGGATATCGAATTTCTCCCGGACGCAGAAGTCCCGCCGGGCGACGTGGAGATTCATTCAGAATTAAACGAAGCCGTACAGCCGGGATATCGCGGCACCAAAACGACGCTTATGGGCCGCGAACCGTCCGCTACTGCTCAGCGCTCTACGAATCAGAGAGCTGCCGTGGCCCGAACTGCTGATCCGGTTTATGCAGAAATCCGATACCAGGACGATTCCGGACCGCAGGTATACCTAATTACACAGAACCGGATTCGAGTTGGGCGGGGCGGTGACGACGCACCAATGGACCTGGCGCTCTATACCACCGACGAAGTTTCGCGGGAACATCTGATTATTCGCCGGGATCCGGCAACTGGATTGTTCTTCATCGCCGATGCCAGTACCAACGGCACATGGGTGAATGGAAAGCGGCTTCGGAAAGGCGCTGAAGACGTGCTTCCGAACAGTGCCGAGATCGGCGTTGGCGAAGTGCTCACGCTTGCTTTCGAACTGCGCAAATGAAATTTTTGTACTTTGCTCACATCCCGTTCGTGGTGTTCTTTTTGACTTTCACGATTGCGTTTGTGTGTGCAAACTGGAGCGGAAAGAGCCGGCAATGAAGGCGTCTTGTAGCTGGCGGGCGGGTTCTGCAACCGATGTGGGACTGGAGCGCGCTGTCAACGAGGACCGTGTCCTGGTGGACGAGTCCCGCGGCATTTTTTTGGTTGTGGACGGGTTGGGAGGCCACGCCGCCGGTGAGCTTGCCGCCGAAACGGCGGTGGAAATTATCAGCAAGCACCTGGAAGATCTCGACGGCAATATCGAAACAACGGTGCGTACGAGTATCACAGAGGCCAATAATCGTATCTGCCGGCTTGCGCGCGAAAACCCGGAATGGTGCGGAATGGCTTGCGTACTGACGCTTGCGGTTGCGAAGGGCGATCATGTCACGGTCGGGCATGTCGGAGATTCACGGCTCTATCTCGCATGGAATGGCACATTGCGAAAGCTGACCTCCGATCACTCCCTCGTCGGAGAGCAGGAAGAGCATGGCGAAATCCGTGAGGAGGATGCCATGCGCCATCCGCGGCGCAATGAAGTCTATCGTGATGTCGGCTCGGAATTCCGCGAAGCGGATGACCCCGATTTTATTCAGATCAAGACCTTTCTTTTCCGTGACGATGCAGCCCTGCTATTGTGCAGCGACGGGTTGAGCGATTCCCTCACAGCGGCCGAAATCAACGCCATTATCGAGCGCTATGACGGCGATCCCGATGCAACTGCTCATCAATTAGTGGAGGCGGCCAATGCCGCCGGAGGCCGGGACAATGTCAGCGTGGTGCTGATTGCCGGGCCCGACTTTCTCGGTGTCCAATCCGGCAGCCTTTTGGACGCGCGGCCGCGGCACGCAACCACCAGGATGCGGACCGGCGAAAAGTCATGGCGAGCGATTGTTAATCGGGGAATTTGGCTGCTCGCGGGAGTGGTTCTGGGAATGCTGATCTGGGCACTTGCCGATCGCACGATAGGCGTAATTTGGGCACCGGCCCGGCAGGCCGCCCCGGTGAAGCAGCCCAAGCACATTGTCGCCGATGCTTCGGATTCGTTAGGGATCATCAACGCGCTTGCCGCTGCTCAATTCGGCGATACAGTCGATGTTCCGCCCGGGCAGTATGTTGGGCCGATTCATTTGAAAGATGGCGTGGATGTCGTGAGTGCTGTAGCCGGCCAGGCGGTCATTTTGAGTGATCCCGCGGCGTCTTCCGACCCTGGCATCGCGGTCATTGCAAGAGGATTACACGCGGGCCGACTGAAAGGAGTACGAATCTCCGGCGATCAGACACATCCCCTACGCACCGGAATTTTAATTGAAGACTCGCTCATCGATATTAGCGACACCGAAATTTCAGGTGCTGTCGATGTTGGTGTTCGCATCGAAGAGAAATCGCAGCCGAGACTTTTTAACGACTTTATTCACGGCAATGCCGGGCCAGGAGTACTCATCGGTTCTGGCGCCCACGCCCGATTGATTGCCAATCGAATCACCGATAATGGCGCAATCCCAGGGTCGCTGCATCCGGGCGTCGAAATTGAGCCCGGTGCTACGCCGGTGTTCGAAAATAACACCATTGTGCACAACGGGGTCCCCGCAAATGGGGATTTGGGGCAGCATTAGGAATCTCCGGCATGGTTCAAATTGAGACTTTCGGTAAATACTGTATCGTCCGAAAGCTCGGCCGTAGCATGACGGACGTCTACCTGGCGGACGATACTACCCTTGACCGCCGCGTGGTCTTGAAGATTATCGAGCATTCTCGCGATGAATTTACCCAGCTTGCCATCGAAGCCGAGAAGCGGGGAGCGCTCATTCAGAAGCAACTGCATAGCATTGACACTCGCATTCTCGAAGTATTCGATTTCGGCGAGCAAGATGGCTGCTTCTTTGTCGCAATGGAGTATTTCGCGGGAAAAACGCTTGCGGAAATACTGCGGATAGAACGGCGGCTCGACCCGGCGCGGGCAGTTCGATATGCCGCCGAAATATGTAGTCAACTTAAAACCCTGCACTCGTTCTTCTCCGATCTCAACGGGCGCAAAACAGCGGTTGTGCATGGAGATATCAAGCCGTCAAATGTGCAGATCGGAGCCGGCGACGAACTGAAGCTGCTTGATTTTGGGATCGCAAAGGTTATTACATCCACCCGCAACCTGACGCGGCACAATCTCGGCAGCCCGAGTTACTGCTCTCCGGAAAGGCTCAGCCGCGCGCAAGTTGATTCGTCCGCCGATTTATGGGCCGTGGGAGTTACCTTGTATGAGCTGCTCTCCGGCACGCCGCCGTACCAGGCCCAGGACACGCGCAAGCTGGAAAATCTTATTCAATCCAGAAGGCCGCCGCGCGCTTTGCCGGAGGATTGTCCTTCTGAGCTGAAGGCCATCGTTGCCAAAGCATTGGCGAGCGAGCTCGATCGCCGCTATCAGACAGCAGAATTGTTTGAAGCCGACCTGCGAGCGTTTCTGGAAGTACGGCCGACATGGGCCTCCCGCGAGCGGTTTCCAGCGTGGAACGCGAACGCGACGATCGAAAGGCATCCCGAACACAAATCCGGAGCGGCACCGAAGAAACTGAAGGAGTCGCAAGCCCGTTCCGCGCCAACGTATAAAGTTGCGCGCGGCGATAAAACAAATTTCGCGATTGCATTGCTGGGAGGCATCCTCGCTGGCTTGCTCCTGTTCATGCCCTTCAGCTACTGGTACCGCCTTCGGACGGCTGCAGTGCCGCTGGAAGGGCGCAAGGATTATGCACACGCGCAATTATCGGAGTTGTCATCGGATTGGAATCTTTTCCAGGATCTGAAGCGACGCTATCCCCTCGGTTTCCAATTTGCGCCGGCAAATACACTCGGCCCCACCCTTCGCGCGAATTTCGCAGCAGCCGCGGAAAATATCATCGATAACTTTCGCAACAGCTCCGACACGCGTCTGAGTGATTTTGATTGGGCAAAGGCACGGTTCTGTCTTGTCCGTGCCCTCGAGATCGATGCTACCGATCCCAAGCTGAGGGGCGAACTTGCGCTCTGCGATGGATATGTGAATCTGATCCGGAATGCCAAGCCTCCCAAAGCCTCGCTGAGCATCGACGACTTTCGCCAGGCCGAATCGTTTCTTCCTCGCTCCGCCGACCCGCACCTTGCTCTTGCCCGTATGTATATCTACGCGTTCCACAACATCGGCGAGGCATCCGCGGAGTTTCATGAAGCCGAACAACTCGGATACCGCCTTGGTCCACGCGAGGCCGAACAGGAAGCCGATGGGTACCTCTTTAGGGCACAAGAAGCAATGATGCGTGCCAGGCAATATGCTGCGAGCGATCGCGAAGAAGTAGATAAATGGCTGCGGTTGGCACGTGAAGATATCGAACGTGCCCGAAATTTATACGAACCTATTGCTGGTTTCTCAAATGTGAACTCCAGTTTGCTGATCTTGGATCGTATGCGAGCAGAGCAGATCCGGCTGCAAGCAGCGCTGGTCGAGCCGGTGGTGCGTAAACGGCGGTATGCAAAGCGCGCCGGCCTGAGTGTGAGGAAATGGCGGTAACCAGGAGTTGGGAATCCAGTGCTCTTTTAAAGCTGGATATGGCTGAACGGCCACGAGCGCCTGAACGGCGGCTCGAATTTTTCTGGCTGATTGGAGCGTCAGTGCTGGTGATGTGTGGGCTGGCGCTAGTCTTCCTTGCGAAGACGGAAGATTTCGCACATACGCAGACGCGCCTTACCAGCGGCGAACTGCTCAATCTGAATACAGTCAGTGCTTCCGGCCAGTTACAGCCCGTATTGCAGATCGTCGGCGACCCTGCGCAACGTGAGCTCGATGCCGAGCGTTTCGCTGACTTTTTGAAAGGGCATCGGCCGGTTGCCAACGTAGGTGCGCTCGCCCGATTGCGACTGGTTCCAATTTCCAAAATCAAGCCGCTTCTGGTTGTGCGGACGCCCAAGCAGTTCTCTCTCGCTTTTGTTTTTTGGTCCGCAATCTATGTGTTGGCGTTCTGGTGCGTGCATCTTTGCTGGCGCTGGCGCCGCTTCCGCGGCGATCCTGCAATCTTGCCGGCTCTGCTTCTACTCACCGGGATCGGCCTGATTCTGATGGTGAGCCTGCGCGATCCGCTGCGTGACACGCTCGAATTCGAGAAATTTGCTTGGGGTGTCGCGCTTGGCTGCGCGATGCTGCTGCTCCCGCTATTGCGAGCGTTTCAGTATCAGCGATTGACCCGCTGGATCTATACTCCGCTTATCACTGCGTTTGTCCTTTTTGTCGCATTGCTAAGACTCGGCTCCGGTCCTACAGGCAGCGACGCGAAAGTGAATTTAGGGCCATTTCAGCCGGTAGAGGTCATTAAGATTCTGGTCCTGTTGTTTCTCGCCGGCTATTTCTCGCGCAACTGGGAGCGTTTGCGCGAGCTGCGAGAAAAACAATTTGTGCCTCGCCGGTTGAGATGGCTGGAGTTTCCGCGCATCAGTCATGCGGTTCCTGTGATGTGTGCGGTTGCGTGCGCTCTGGCGTTGTTTTTCCTTTTAAAGGACATGGGCCCGGCACTGGTCATTGGGTTTGTTTTTTTGACGATGTTCGCGGTCGCACGCCGCCGCGCGGGTTTGGCTTTGCTTGGAGTGGTTCTGCTGGTTGCGGGTGTAGCTATCGGTTATCATCTCGGCACACCGCACACGGTAGTAGATCGGGTCTCCATGTGGCTTTCGCCTTGGGACAACGACGTTCGCGGAGGCGATCAGCTAGCTCATTCCCTCTGGGGATTTGCCACCGGCGGTCCTTGGGGCTCGGGTCCGGGATGGGGCGATCCGAGCGTGATTCCCGCGGGCCACACGGATCTCGTGCTTCCCTCTATTGCCGAAGAGTGGGGCTTCTGCGGCGTATTGTGTATCTGCCTGCTTTTCGTGCTGTTGGTCCGGCGCGGCTTTCGGATCGCTCTTCGCGCGCCCGACGAATATGGCGTGTTTCTCGGAACCGGTTTAACCGTCCTGATTGCACTCGAGATGCTCCTGATTTCCGGAGGAGCGTTGGGAGCAATTCCTCTTTCCGGAGTGGTATCGCCGTTTCTGAGTTCCGGAAATACCGCGATGCTTGCGAACTTCGTCATTTTCGCGATGTTGCTCGGCATTTCGAATCAAAGCGTTCGAACCGAAGCCGGCGAACAGCTTAGGCCGTTATTTCGGCTCCCAATAGGCGTACTCGCTGCATCGCTGGCCGTTTGCGCTGTTTTGTTGATCGGCCGCGCAACGTACCTTGAAGTGCTGCATGACCGGGAATTGCTCATCAAGGATGCTCGCGTTTTCGATCACGATGGCGTTAAGCGAGCCGAGCACAATCCACGGCTCAATCTACTCGCCGCATCCATCCCGCGTGGCGATATTTATGACCGCAACGGAATTCTGCTGGCAACCAGCAGTTGGCCCGAATTGGAAAGCCACCGCGCTGAGTTCGAAAAGTTCGGAATCTCCATCGACCAATGCTGTTCTAAATTCGAATCGCGTCACTATCCGTTTGGACCTGCGATGGTGCATTTTCTCGGCGATCTTCGTACGGGAGAAAAATTTCACGCCACAAATTCATCCCTCATCGAGCACGATGCCAATGCGCGGCTACAAGGTTATCGCGATTATGGCGATCTTGCTCCCGTTGTGCGCTATCGCCACCAACTGGGAAACCCGGCCTTGCAGGCGCTTTTGAATCGCGATCGCGATGTGCATACCACTATCGACGTTCGATTGCAGTTGAAGACGCTTGACATCCTTCGTATGCGCCTCAGCCCGCGCGGCAAGAAGGGAGCGATTGTCGTGATGAACGCGCAGAATGGCGATGTGCTCGCGCTGGCAAGCTGGCCCGTTCCGCCGGAGTCCGGGCAGGGAAGTACTCCCGGCGTACTTCAAGATGAGCTGCTCGATCGGGCACGATACGGTGAGTATCCGCCGGGATCGACCTTTAAACTTGTGACGGCGATGGCTGCTCTACGCCAGGACCCGAACGCTTCGCAGAAGACATATAGCTGCAAGAGACTGAGCGACGGACGAAGCGGCACGATCATTCCTGGCTGGCGGCGGCCCATCCGAGACGATATTGGCGATCATGCTCACGGAACGCTCAACATGGCGAATGCCATTACCGTTTCCTGCAACGCCTATTTCGCGCAGCTTGGGGTCTACACAGTCGGATTGAAAGCGCTGCGCGACACTGCCGGTCTGGTTGGCATATCGGTAGGTTCTGAGTCGGAACTGAAAGAGACTTTGCCGTTCGCCGCGTATGGTCAGGGATTCGTGGTTGCCACGCCTTTCAAAATGGCGCGTGTCTCGGCTGCCATTGCGGCGGGCGGTGTTATGCCGGAAGGCCGCTGGATTCTCGATTCCAGCAATACGCGCGATGCCCCGCCTACGGCTGTTCTTTCGGGAAGCGCATCTGAATTTTTGGCGAAGGCGATGCGGTCGGTAGTCACTTCCGGCACCGGCAGGCGCGCGATGTCCGGCTTGGATGTAAGTGTTGCGGGCAAGACCGGTACGGCACAACTCAATCAAGGTCTACCGCACTCCTGGTTTGCGGGGTTCGCTCCATATGACGCGGGCCCGGATAAACGACTTGCGTTTGCGGTGCTCGTGGAGCACGGTGGTTATGGCGCGCAGACGGCCGCGCCGATTGCGAAAGAAGTCATTCAGGCTGCCGAGCAGCTCGGCATCATTGCCGCGGAAAATACTCAATCGAGGTGAACGGATGGCGATCTCGGATGTGATCGAAAAATTGGGACGGGCGATGTTTGAAGCCCCATTTGGCGCAAATCGTATAGCGAAAGATGCTCCGGAGATGGCGGAGATCCGTCTTGCCGTTCTGGATGCGGCGAAGGCCAAGAGTCATCGCGTGAAC
>DAISJE010000184.1:0-8301 GCA_036821665.1 Bryobacteraceae bacterium
GCAGCGCCCTCGCGGCCAGGCCCAACTTCGGCGACGCGATGCTCGGCCTGGGCAACGCACTACTCGCCAAGGGCCAGAACCACGACGCGATCGCGGGATGATTGGCGGGCCATGCGAACGCGATGCGCCCCTCGAGTTCGCTTGCGTAGTTTGGCAGTTCGACGTGCTGCCAGCCACCTCGAGGCGCGCTTTTATCGCCCGCATGCACCGTGTACCAGGATGTGAGCCCAAGATCGGGATGCCGGGTGGTGTGCTCGACACGTTCCAGAGTGTCTGGAACGATGTCGCTCGCTGGAAAGTAGGCCATCGGATAGTGGCCGGGTTCGAACAATAGAAGCACACGTTCGCTATCGGCGACCCACTGGCCGCCGAAGCGCACCCGCATCCGCCGGCGTAGTGGCTCGGCGTACAACAATCTTTTGGGTAGCGGCTCAGGCACGAGGAATCGCCCGATCGCACCCGGTGAGAGCGGACCTTGTTGCCAGGACAGTCCCATTTCTTCTCCTTTCTATCGAGTTTCGGTTCGATCCCTGAACCTAATCAATTGCTTTGCAAGTTGGACTAAGTCAGGCGCAATGCAATCCGGTTGGGGCAACCCGCCTACGGTAAGGGGTGCATTTCCCGATCGCGCCAGGAGCGCTGCCGAGTAACCTGCACTCTGCGCGCCGATTGTGTCCCACACATGCGATGCGACCATGCACAGCGAACTTACAGGAGCATCCAACATAGATGCAACCATCTGATACACCTTCGGCGCGGGTTTAAACTGCCGAACGGAATCGACACTGAACTGACGTTCAAAGAAGCGTGTGATACCTGCACGCTCCAACGGACTACCCTGCGGGTGAGGGGGCGAATTGGTTAGCGTGACGAGCCGGAATCCTGCGTCCTTCAACAGAGATAAACCCTCTGATACATCCGGGTGCGCGGGCATATTCAGCATTCGCGTTTTCAGCTCATCCATGTCGCTGGAGTGAATATCCACCTTGTGGATCTCGGCAATCATGCGCAAAACGCCCTGCCCTAAGGCAAAAAAGTCTTGATACAGACCGGAAAGCGTCACGACGCCGGCGTAAAGAACCAATTGACCGAACCATTCGCGTAGGACCCGGGCATCGCCGAACGCGCGCGCAAAGAGCGGCGTCATAGCTTCGATATCCAGCAGGGTCTCGTTGACATCAAACACAAGAATTGATGGTCCGGAACTTTGCTTGCGGCGACCTTCTATGTTGGAAATGGTCCCTTTTCCTTTCACCTGCCACACTCACTATGACTCGATCGATGTGGCCGCAGAAGAGAACAACGGAATGAGCCCTTCGACAAGAGTCGGGTGAGCCCAGATACCATCGCGCAGTGCAGTATAGGGTAGCCCGGCCATCATCGCGGTCTGGACGGAAGCCATGATCTCGCCACCGTCCACAGCAAAGGCAGTGAAACCCAGAACGCGATCACTGTCGACGTCGACGAGCGCCTTCAGGAATCCACGTGTTTCGGACAGCGTTCGCGCTCTGAGCACTTGTTCCATCGGAATTTTGAACAAGCGATAGCTGATTCCCTTAGCTTTTGCTTCTTTCTCACTCAGGCCTATGCGGGCGAACTCCGGATCCGTGAATACACAAAACGGAATTTGCCTGCCAGTTGTTACACGATTACCGCCGGTCAGATTGCTGTGCACAACGCGGAAGTCATCGACACTCACGTGCGTAAACTGCGGGCTACCTGCTACCTCGCCGATGGCCCAAACACCCGGCGCGGTTGTCTCAAGCCGTTCATTGACCTTGATGTATCCGCGATCGGTCAATTCAACACCGGCCAGTTCCAGCCCAATGTCCCCCGTGTTGGGCCGCCGGCCCGCCGCGACTAGCAGATGAGTGCCCGCGAGAATCTCTTCTCTCCCGTTTTGCTCGATAACAACGGTTACTGAATGGCCTGACATCCCGGAGATCCGTCTCACCTGTGCGTTCAAGATTGTGTCGATGCCCTCGTCCCGGAACAGATTGGCAAGGGCCGCGCTCACATCGTCATCCTCTCTGTGCAGCAAGTGTCCATTCCTGTCGATGACGGATACTTTACTGCCGAATCGTCGCATCGCCTGCGATAGTTCGAGGCCCACGTAACCGCCCCCGATCACAATAAGCTGCTCGGGAACCTCATCTAATTCGAGCGCTTCAATGTGGGTGAGCGGCCGCGCGTCGGCAAGGCCAGGAATGGTTTCCAGTGCGGCCCGTGTACCGGTGCTGACGATTACATTGGCTCCGCGGAGGCGGCGAGTTGTTCCGTTGGCTAAAGTAACATCCAGAGTCTTCGGGCCTGCGAACCGGCCCCTTCCGCAGATGAATTCCGCCCCGGTCTGGTTGAAATTGGCGAGATAGTCCTCATTCAGGCGCGATACCATCGCGCGCTTTCGGGCGCGGACCGCCTGCATATCGATGGGGGCGCTGGCCGTGGCTATTCCAAACTCTTCACCTCTGCGAAAGTACGACGCGATTTTCGCGCTGTGAATAATATTCTTGCTTGGCAGACATGCAATATTGGGGCACGATCCGCCTATGTACTTACGCTCGATTACCGCAACCCGCTGTCCTTGACCGGCGAACGTCCATGCCGCGAGTGTCGATCCTGTGCCGTCGCCAAGGATTACCAGATCGTATTCTTCCAAATGAGACACGCTATACCCCTTTAATCTCGCCGCCATCCATGCGGAGCGAGGAGCCGGTCATCCATTTCGCTGCAGGCGAAACCAGGAACGCGAGCAGACCGGCAATCTCCTCCGGTTGCCCGTAGCGGCCGATTTGGGCCTGTTCCGGAAACCGATTCATCGCTTCTTCAACACTCAGGTGGTGGGCCGGTGCCCATTTTTCTAAGAACGAGCGGCGCCGCCCGGTCATGACCGCACCGGGAATGATACTATTCACCTGCACACCGTCTTTAATGCCCTGTTCGGCGAACGCCCTGGCGAGGGCGATAACCGCCGCATTGATAGTGGCCACTGCTGCAAACGTCGGATTCGGGTGAAGGGCCGCGTTACCGGACATAAACACAACCGATCCCTGCGACGCCTTCAATGCATCCCAAGCTCGAAGGGTCAACCGGCGAGCCCCGTGAAGTTTAAGTTCCGCGCCCGCTTGCCACTGCTCATCTGTCATCTCGAATAGATCGATTTGCGGAACTGCTCCCGCAATATTCAGGAGCGCGTCGAGTTGTCCGAAGCGATCCATAACAGCGCGGATCAGCACGCTGGCAGCGTCCGGTTTGCTCAAATCCAGATCACAGACGAAGGGCTCCGCCCCGGCGTGCTCTACTGCGCCTGCAACCTCGATGAGCGCAGCTCGGTTTCGAGCGGCAAGAACGATGGTGGAGAAATCCCGGGCAAGACGAATGGCAGTGGCGCGTCCGATGCCTTGGCTTGCGCCGGTCACAAGCGCAACAGGTTTGTTCATAACATTCTCTTTTTCGAAATTTCAGGCCGCCTGTGCAGCCTTCAGGATCATTTCCACTACCGTTTCCGGCGCGGTTAGCAGGGGCGTATGATCGACAGGCAGCGCCTGAATCTGTGCGCCCATGCGCTCCGCCATGAAGTGCTGCGTTTTGGGGTTGATCATGCGATCTTCCTCGGCAATCAAAAACCAGGAAGGTTTGCGGGTCCAGGCTGGCTCGGGTGCTGCGTCCTGAATGCACTTCACGGAAATGGGCCGCTGTACGGCCTTCGCCAGTGCGATCTGATCTGTCGTTGCGTGATGCGCAAAGGCATTAGCGAAGCCTTCGTCTGGCATCCAGATCCAACCGTCCTCATCAGGCGCAAGTTGGGGAGCCATGGGATGAGGCTTATCGCGGTAGAAGACCTCGGCGACCGTCTCTCCTTGAGCCGGAGCGAGCGCCGCTACATACACGAGTCCTCGCATTCGCTCGTCATTCGCCGTGGCAATCACCGCACCCGCGTAAGCATGTCCGGCTAAAATGACGGGACCTCTCGTTCGGGCAAAAGTGCGCCGGAGCGCCGCTGCGTCCTCGGTTAATGAGCTAAGCGGGAGCGGCGCGGCGACAGCCCGCAGACCTTCCTTTGTGAGGCGGCCAATCACCTTACTCCAACTTGATCCATCCGCCCAGGCCCCATGCGCAACGACTACGGTCACGTTATCGAAAGATGTCATCGGGTTGATTCCTTATGCCCGCGCTGGTGCTTGCGACGGCATATAAGATTTGCCAAGAAATTGCTTCATCCGTTCCGCAATGAAGTCGGACGAATCCTCCAGCGCAAAGTGCCCTGTATCGATCAAGTGCAATTCGGCATCGGGAATGTCCCTCTGGTAGGCCTTCGCCCCTTCGACAGTGAAGAAGGGATCGTGGATTCCCCAAACAATCAGCATTCGGGGCTGCTTGGCGCGGAAATACTCGTGCCACTTCTCGTACAGCCCCACATTCGATTGGTAATCGTGAAACAGGTCCAGTTGAATCGCGTCATTGCCGGGCCTGTCGAGAAAGAACTGATCCATCGTGTACGCATCGGGACTGATCAGGTCCGGTTCTTTTACACCATGCGTGTATTGAAAGATCGTCGTTTCTCTTGTAAGTAAGGCTCGAACGGGCGCCTCTGTTGCTGCTGTTCGTTCTTTCCAGAACGGTTTCATTGCATTGAAGCCCTCGCCGATACCTTCCGCATAGGCGTTGCCGTTCTGTACAACGATTCCTTCGATCGCCTCCGGATGCCGCGATGCAATGCGATATCCGACAGGAGCGCCATAGTCCTGCACGTAGATGCTGAACTTTTTCAAGCCAAGTTCATTGAAGAGGAGCTTTTCAACATGCTCGGCCAAATTGTCGAACGTATATTTGAACTGCGTCGCCGCCGGCGCGTCGCTGTAGCCGAAACCAATGTAGTCGGGTGCGATCACGTGGACCCGTTCGGAGATTTTTGGAATCAGCTCACGAAACATGTGCGACGAGCTGGGGAAACCGTGCAAAAGTACGATGGTCGGTGCGTTCTTACTGCCTGCTTCGCGGTAAAAGAGTTTTTGTCCGCTCACCGAGCCGTAATGGTAGGTCGTCATGGAACATCCTTCTGTGCAAGAAAAGGGCAATTACCGTGCCGAACAGTAAGGTATTCAGCGCATTGACGATAGCGAGGCTGGCGCTGACGAACTTGCGACGGATATCCGACTCCGACGGATCGTCGTCAAATACCCGTCGCAGCGGATTCCTGTATCCAGGGAGTTGAAAGCGCGCCTAGGAAGACCGCTTCGGCAAACCGTCGCGCGTACCGGGGACGCGATTGATGCCGAGCTTTTGCATCCGGTAAAGCAAAGATGTGCGCTTCATTCGCAAACGCTCGGCCGCGCCATTTCGGCCACCGATCACCCAGTTGCTTGCTTCCAGCGCACGGACAATCTGATCTCGTTCCACTTCCGCAAGGCCGTTAAGCACGACTTCCTGTTCGCGATGCGCATGGAACGGTTCTAACTCGCCAACAGGCGCACGGAGTACCGAATCAGGCGAAAGAATCACTGCTCGTTCGATGAAATTCTGCAGTTCACGAATGTTTCCAGGCCAGCCGTAGCGCACGAGCGCGTCCATCGTCTCGGTCGGGATATGCTCGATCTTCTTATTCATTCGTTGCGAAAACAGCGCGGTAAAGTGCCGCACGAGTTCCGGAATGTCTTCCCTGCGCTGCCGCAGTGGGGGAACATGAATCGGGAAGACCCTCAGCCGGTAGTACAGGTCTTCGCGAAACGTCGATTGTACGACCATGGCGGACAAATCGCGGTGCGTCGCCGCGATCAGCCGGACATCCACTTTGTGGGTCCGGTTGCTGCCAAGCCTTTCGAATTCCTGCTCTTGTAGAACGCGAAGCAATTTCGACTGCAGTTCTAGCGGGATGTCGCCGACTTCGTCCAGAAACAACGTTCCCTTGTTCGCCAGTTCAAAGCGTCCTATTTTCTGTGCAATCGCTCCCGTGAACGCGCCTTTTTCGTGGCCGAACAGTTCGCTCTCAAGAAGACCTAACGGAATTGCCGCGCAGTTCAGTTTGACAAAGGCCCGCTGCCGCCGGCTGCTGAGATGGTGGATCGCGCGCGCAATGAGTTCCTTTCCGGTTCCGGTCTCGCCCTGAATCAGCACACTCGAATCCGTAGGCGCCACCACGGATACCAGGCTCAGCGCGCTCTTCAACGCCGGGCTATGGCCGATGATGGCGCCAAACTCGGCGCGAATTTCCTCTTCAAGGTAGACTCTTCGCTCTGTCTCTCTGTTCTTTTCCTCGGTTGCCCGTTCGTAATCCAGCGCGTTCTCTACTGCAATAGCAACCTGCCGGGCTACTTGTTCGAGAAAGGCAAAGTCATCTTTGGAAAAAGCCCGTTCCGACCGGCTCAGCGCAGATAGCACGCCCACGACCCCGCTTCGGCCGATGAGCGGCAGTTCGCAGCCGGACTTCAGACCTTCGGCCATGATCAGCTCAAAGAATCGCCGCCCTTCTTCATTTCCGAAGCTTTCCGGGTCCTGGCGCAGCTCGACGAACCTATCGATGTGCTCGCCTTTGCCAGTCCGAAAGACCTTCCCGCACGCCGATCCCTGAACGGGCACACTGGCACCATCGCAGATGGAGCCGCGGGCCTGAGGGTTGTACAAAACCGTGGTACGCAACTGCTTCCGATCAGCCTGCGGCAAGAGTAATGCGCAAAAGTCACAACGCGTGACACTCAACAGGTTTGTAGACAACGCATCTACCAAACCGCGAAAGTCCAACCTCGAGGTCATGCTGTTCGTGATTTCCAGAAGCAAACCTAGCCGGTCGCGTTCGTGACGGAGCTTTTCTTCGTTAAGCTGGCGCTCGATGGCGATCCCGGCAATGTGGCCGGCATTCTCAATCAACTGCCGATCCTCAAGAGAGGGCGCACGCACTTCACGATAAAGAATGGCGAAGGTCCCCAGCACCTTACCATCGCGTGCAAATAACGGCCATGACCACACCGCACGAATCCCGTATGGCAATACCAAATCACGATAGTCATCCCAGATCGGGTCATTGAGGATATCGCTGACATAGACTGGCTCCCCGCGATAGACAGCAGTGCCGCAGGACCCGCCCTTCGGACCAATACACATCGGCCCCACTTGAGCACCGAATCCGGGAAGGCTGGGGGCCGCTGCGCAATAGAGTTTCGTGCCGCTCTCGTCTGGAAGCCAGATGGTACACAGTGTGCCGTCGCCTTGAGATTCTACCGATCGCGCAATGATCGCGAGAACTTCAGGTAATGGAGATCCTGCCAGAATCAACTTCAGTAGATTCAGTACGGATTCTGTCGAAAACAGGCCCGATCCATTCTGCGAAATCTCGATTTCCGATCCAGGTTCGCTGCGGCATTCTGTTGCTTCGTTCATTCAACCTTCTGGCTTAATTTTCTCAACTTTAGACGCGTGCCACCCGGCGGCTGGGTGGCCGTTGCCACAGCATGGGCTGATCTGGTTTCGACGATTTTGACCGCTGTCTCAATTGGTTCGGCATGCGTCTCGTGATTGCCATATCTTCGTTCGGCAGGGCGCCGCCGTATAGCCAACTGATGTGGAGATCACGCCTGGGTGGCGACATAGCAGATCTTGCATCCCCAAAAGCAACCGCCATCAACAGTCGCTACTTCAGCGGGCATCTTACTTCGTCACTCCTTCTTGCGAAGCTTGGAACAGTCGGCGGTAGTCGCCGTATCCTTCGGTTTCGAGTTGATCGGCGGGAATGAATCGTAGAGCGGCGGAATTGATACAGTAGCGCAAACCGCCCGCATCCCGAGGTCCGTCCGGGAATACGTGGCCCAAATGGCTGTCGGCAGCCCGCGAACGAACTTCGGTGCGGATCATGCCATGGCTCGTATCCCGATTCTCGAGGACGTTTTCGCGCTCGACTGGCTTAGTAAAGCTCGGCCACCCACATTCGCTGTCGAATTTGTCCATGGAGGTGAATAGCGGCTCCCCTGAAACCACGTCCACATAAAGACCTGGTTCTTTGTTCTCCCAGTAGGCGTTCTTGAAAGGGCGCTCCGTCCCGTTACGCTGCGTCACTTCGTACTGCTCTGGCGAAAGACGAGAGATCGCTTCTTGATTCTTTTGATAGTTCGGCATTGTGCTGGCTCAGTTCCGTTGGATTCTGTCGAGCCGAATCGGTTGCGGGCGCACCCCCGTTTAGTTGACGTTTCGCTGGAACGGCAGCGGCTATGCCGCCCTTGCACCGCTGGACGTCTGCATTCAATGACCGCTTATTGCGACGGTAAGTGCTTGATGTGCAATCATTTACGCGCCTATTGTAGGAATCGTAGG
>DAISJE010000185.1:0-6482 GCA_036821665.1 Bryobacteraceae bacterium
GGCGAATGTCAACGGGTCCGTGGCGCTAATGCCGAAAAGCAGACTGGATAAAAGACGCGTGATCAGAAAAGATCCAGCCACCCCAATGCCGATACCGAAAATCGCGAGCCTGGTACCTTCGCCCACCACTAGACGCAGCACATCTGTTCGCTCTGCACCGAGCGCCATCCGAATTCCGATCTCCTGGGTCCGGCGCGTAACCGAAAACGCCACCACTCCATAAATGCCAATGGCAGCAAGAGCCAGGGCAGCAGCGGCGAACGAGGCTACAAGCAGCAACAGAAAACGACGATCCGCTAGCCAGCCGCCCATCTCATCCGCAAACGTAGAGAATTTGACCGGGACACCAGGGGCCCAGTTGTGGAAGATTTTGCGCGCAGTCGAAACGATCTCCGCTTCCGGCGCAGTGCTCCGTATCAGAACGGTAGGCATCGAATTGGGGGTCATCCCGCGCTGGCGATAATCGACGTAAATGATGGGTTGATCCAGCGGAAGGTCCAAGCCGCGCGCGCGAACATCGCCTACAATGCCTACGATTGTGAGCGGCTTCAAGTTGCCGTCCATATTGCCGTATTCGATCACTTGGCCGATGGGATCTTGATTGGGCCAGCGCTGGCGAGCTAATGCCTGACTGATCACGGCAACGTGGGGCGAGTCAAGACCGTCTTGAACGCGGAAGATGCGCCCGCGGATCAGCGGAATACCCAGCGTGCGGAAGTAGCCTTCGCTTGCTGTGCAATAAAGCGCGTGTCCGGTCGAGAAGCGGTTTTGAAACATACTGCCCAATTCGTCTAAACTCTCGGGCGGCTTCTGGCCATTCAGGACCACAAAATCTCCGTCTGCAAGATCGTCGCCGGCCGCAACCGGAAGCGCTCCACCCAAGCCCAAGGTTTCAACACCAGGAATTGCACGGAGGCGGTCGGCGAGATTTTCCAGTCGATGGATTTGGCCCGCAATCTCTCGCGGGTCCGGCACCCATTTCACATGCGAAATAGGCGGTGAGAATTGCATGACGACCAACTTTTGCCCGTTAAACCCGGGACTCGTCTCAATCAGCCGCAAGAAGCTGCGGCCGAGCAAGCCGGCGCCGATCAAAATCACCAATGTTGCGGCGATTTCACCGGCTACGACAAAACCGCGAAACCGCGGGCCCGAGCTTGTGCCGCTGAAGCCACGGGAACCGGCGCCCAGGGATTTTTGGAGATCGCTCCGCGTGGCGCGCCAGGCGGCAAGTAGTCCGAGTGAGACGGCGACCGCTACAATCGCAGCCAACGCGAACAACACGACGGATGTATTGATAGAAATGCCTGCCTGCCTCGGCAAATTCGCCGGAACGATCGCCGGAAGTATTTTGACCGCCCAGATCGCGATTAAAACACCGAGGACACCGCCAGCCGAGGAAAGCAAGAAGGACTCGGCGAAGAACTGCTGCATCAGACGGCCCCGCCCGGCGCCGAGTGCAGCGCGCACGGCCAGTTCTTTGCGCCGAGCAGAGGTGCGCGCAACCAGCAGGCCGGCGACATTGGCGCAGGCGATCAGGAGCAAAAGACAGACGGCTCCCAAAAGGGTCAGCAGAGCGGTCCGCACGTCTCCGACCAGGGCATCGGCGAGAGGCACTATCGCAGCGTCATCGAGATCAACTTCGCTCCCATACTGCTGCCTGATGCGGCGAGCAATTGTACTGAGATTGGCGCGCGCTTGTGCGACCGTAAACCCATCGCGAACACGGCCGATACATCGCCAGTTGTGCGCTCCCCGGTTGGGATGTTCCGGATTGAGCTCGCTAGAAATCCATGCAACTGCGCCGGGCGGATAATCAAATCCCGGCGGCATCACGCCAATCACCGGATAGACTGCTTGCTCCATCTTCAATCGAACTTTAGAAAAGTCGGAGACGCCGCCAAGATATTGCTGCCAGTACGTGTAGCTCACGATCGCAGCCGTAGCGCCATGCGGACGGCGCTCATCTGGCGCAAACAGGCGGCCCCGAAAAGGCTCGACAGCGAGCGTTTTGAAAAAATCTCCGGAAACGTTCGCGATGGTGGCTCTTACCGGCTCACTGCCTCCCGCAATCGACGTCGACCAGTATTCGTACGCCGCCAGGCTGGCAAACGTATTGTTCTGGGTGCGGAAATCATGGAAATTCGATTGCGCCAACTCAATCCGGTGGCCGTTGGGAATGTGCTCCCATACGCGCACAAGTTGCTGCGGATTCGGATAAGGAAGAGGACGGAGCAGTACCGCGTCCGTGACCGAAAAAATTGAAGTGGATGCGCCAATGCCGAGCGCGAGCGTGCAAATCGCAGCGAACGCGAAACCCGGACTCTTGCGCAAAGTTCGAGCGGCGAACCGGATATCCTGCCAGATCGATTCCAGCCAGCGCGTTCCGCGGGCGTCGCGACACTCTTCCTTGATCTGCTCAACACCGCCGAAAGTGAGTCGCGCTTTGCGCCGTGCTTCGGCTTTGTTCAGGCCAAAACGCATATAGTCGGCCGTCTGGCGCTCCAGGTGTTCCTGCAGCTCCTTTTGAAGCTGCGCCTCCTGGCGAGTTTTCTGAATGAGGCGTCGAAACCAGGTCATCGCTGGACCTATTCGTAACGAAGGGCAATCATCGGATCGACTCGGGCGGCACGCCGCGCCGGAATGTACGACGCGAGCAGTGCAACGGCACCAAGAAGCGCCGCGACACCGGCGAATGTCAACGGATCCGTGGCGTTAATGCCGAAAAGCAGGCTGGATAAAAGGCGCGTGATCAGGAAAGATCCAGCCACGCCAATGCCGATACCGAAAATCGCGAGCCGGGCACCTTCGCCCAGCACGAGACCGAGCACATTGCTGCGTTCTGCGCCGAGCGCCATGCGAATGCCGATCTCCTGCGTGCGGCGCGAAACCGAAAATGCCACGACTCCGTAAATGCCAACAGCGGCAAGCAGCAGGGCCGCGGCAGCGAACATGCCGACAAGCAGCAGCAGAAAACGCCGTTCTGCCAGCCAGCCGCCCATTTCGTCCTCAAAGGTAGAAAACTTGACAGGAACATCGGGCGCAAGATCGTGAAAGATCGCGCGCGCCGCCGAAATAATCTCTGCAGGCGGCACGTTGCTCCGCATCAGAACCGTAGGCGTTGAATTGGCGTTCATTCCACGCTGCTGATAATCGACATAAATGATGGGTTGATCCGGGGGAAGATCCAAG
This sequence comes from Bryobacteraceae bacterium, assembly GCA_036821665.1. Taxonomy (GTDB): domain Bacteria; phylum Acidobacteriota; class Terriglobia; order Bryobacterales; family Bryobacteraceae; genus Bog-105. The sequence goes on from DAISJE010000185.1 coordinate 3,193, forward strand.
CCGCGCGCGCGAATGTCGCCGACAATCCCCACAATGGTGAGCGGCGTCAGGTTGCCATCCATATTGCCGAAGTCAATCGTTTGGCCGATGGGATTCTGATTGGGCCAGCGCTGGCGGGCGAGCGCCTGGCTGATCACGGCGGCATGCGGTGAGTTCCAGGCATCCTGCTCGCCAAAGATGCGTCCCCGGATCAGTGGAATGCCCAAGGTGCGGAAGTAGCCTTCGCTTGCGACGCAATAAAGCGCATGTCCGACTTGCGAAGGATTTTGATCCATACGCCCCCATTCATCGAAATTGGCGGGTGGCTTTCGGCCATTGAGAATCAGGAACTCCCCATCGGCCAAATTGTCGCCGGCGGCGACCGGGATTGCGCCGCCTAAGCCAACAGCTTGCGAGCCGGGAATTGCGCGGAGGCGGTCCACTAGATTGTTCATCAATTGAATCTGGCGCACGATGCCCGCCTGGTCCATAGCGAGCCGCCATTGCGGAATGGGAAGCGAAAACTCAGCGGTAATCAAGTGTTCCGGATGAAATCCGGGGCTCGTTTCGATGAGCCGCAAAAAACTGCGGCCAAGCAGTCCTGCTCCGATCAAAATCACGAGCGTCGCGGCGATTTCGCCGGTCACTACAAAACCGCGAAGCCGCTGGCTGGAACCCGTCCCACTGTAACCGCGCGAACCGGCGCTCAGTCCTTGCTGGAGATCGCTGCGCGCGGCACGCCAGGCGGCAAACAATCCAAGCGAAACAGCGAGGGCCACAATTGCGGCCACAGCGAAGAGCAAGACAGATGTATTGACCACGATGCCTTCCTGCCGCGGCAAATCCGCCGGAAGAATGGCAGGAAGTATCCTGACGGCCCAGATCGCAATCAACACACCGAGTACGCCGCCGGCCAGGGCAAGCAGAAAAGACTCAGCGAGGAATTGTTGTATCAACCGGCCTCGCCCGGCTCCGAGCGCCGCGCGCACAGCCAATTCTTTGCGGCGAGCCGAAGTGCGCGCCGCCAGCAAACCGGCTACGTTCGCGCAGGCGATCAAGAGCAAGAGGCCGACGGCTCCGAGAAGCGTCAGGAGAGCAGTTCGCACGTCTCCTACTAACGCATCGGCCAGAGGCACGACTATCGCGCTATTAAGATCGACATCTTTCCCGTACTGCTGCTTAATGCGGTGAGCAATCGCCTTGAGGTTGGCGCGAGCCTGATCGATGGTAATCCCATCGCGAACGCGGCCGATACACTTCCAGTTGTGCGCTGTACGGCTGGAAAGGTCCGGATCGAGTTCGCTCGCAATCCACGCAGCGGTACCGGACGGAAAATCGAATCCTTGCGGCATCACGCCGATAACGGGATAAACGGCTCCTTCCATCCGCAGATGGAAGTTGGAGAGATCCGTTGAACTGCCCAGGTATCGCCGCCAGTACGCATAGCTGACAATAACGGCTGGCGCGCCGTGCGGCCTGCGCTCATCCGGCGCAAACAGGCGGCCACGAAACGGCTCGACATCGAATGTTCTAAAGAAACCACTCGAGACGGCCGCGATGTTGACGCGAACAGGCTCACTGCCGCCTGAAACGGATGAAAGCCCATAACCATATGCGGCCAAATCCGCGAATGTATCGTTCTGGGCACGAAAATCCTCGAAATTCAGTGCGGCTAAATTCATTCCGTGGCCGTCCAGCGCTTGCTCCCATACGCGCACGATTTGCTGCGGGTTCGGATAAGGAAGCGGACGAAACAATACAGCGTCCGTGACCGAGAAGATGGCAGTGGAGGCGCCGATACCGAGCGCCAGCGTGCAAACTGCAGCAATCGCGAAACCGGGATTTTTGCGTAATGTGCGAGCGGCAAATCGGATGTCCTGCCAGATCGATTCGAGCCAGCGCGTACCGCGCGCGTCGCGGCATTCTTCCTTTATTTGCTCGACACCGCCGAAATTGAGCCGCGCTTTGCGCCGTGCTTCGGCTTCACTTAGACCCGAGCGAACATAATCGGTGGCCTGACGGTCGAGATGCTCCTGCAGCTCCTTTTGAAGCTGCGCCTCCTGACGAGCTTTCTGTATAACGCGACGAAGCCAGTTCATGCGGCACCTATTCGTAACGCAACGCCACCATCGGATCCACCCTTGCCGCACGCCGTGCCGGGACGTAGATGGCCGCACACGCAATCGCACACAATAGCAGCGCCACCGCTGAAAAGGTGATGGGATCTGCCGGACTGACTCCGTAGAGCAGTTTCGTCAGCAATCGCATAAGCGCAAACGAAGCTGCGATTCCAGCGACGATCCCAGTCAGCACCATGCGCAGACCTTGTGACATGAAAAGCCGGACGACTTGCAGCGGCTGCGCTCCCAATGCCATGCGCACGCCAACCTCCTGGACGCGCCGGCTCGTTGCATAAGAGATCACGCTGTAGATTCCGATGGAAGCAAGCGCCAAAGCCACGCCCGCAAAAATTGCCAGAAGGAACAGCATGCCGCGTCTGCGCCCGATGGAATCGCTCATGATCTGTTCCATCGTCGCGACATCCCGGACGGGTTGATCGCGCGTGGGACCGAGCACGCTCTGCTTCACAGCCTGCACAACCGAAAGCGGACTGACCGATGTGCGTACAAGCAGATTCATGCCTGCTGAAGTCAGCGGCATGAATTGATCCGGAAACTGCAGGAATGGAGCGTAAAGAGCAGGCTGCCGCGGCCCAAATGCGTCTTCGTCAAGACTCTGATGCTTTATCGCGCCCACTACACCGATGACCTGGACGCGTCCCATGAACTGAATCGACAACGCCCTACCAATAGGGTCTTCACCAGGAAACGCTCGCTGCGCCAGTGTTTCATCGATCACACCCACAGGTTGGCTCCCGAGCCGATCTTGATCAGTAAAGAAGCGGCCGCGCAGGAGTGGGATTTTCATAGTTTGCAAGTAGCCCGGAGTTGGTGTGTACAACTCCGCGTTCGGTGCGTTCTTGGGAGCAACACTTTCCGCGCTCGCCCAGTACGCGATCTGTTGATTGTCTCCGTTCAGCGGAAGTATCGAGTCGAGCGCAGCGGCTTCAATACCAGGCGTACTGCGCACGCGGTCCAGGATTTGCTTCCAGGCGTTGCGAATCCCTACAGGATTGCCGGTCACTTTGGGCGAAAGAGAGACTTCCATTGTGAGCAAGTTGTGCGGATTGAAGCCTGGATTTACGGCCCAAAGCTGGAGAATCGTTCGCATCATGAGCCCAGCGCCGGTAAGCAACACTAACGCAAGAGCTAGCTCAACAATCACGAAACTGCTTTGCAACCGGCGAACAC
>DAISJE010000185.1:6582-8293 GCA_036821665.1 Bryobacteraceae bacterium
CAGGAAAAGCGTGGGTCCAATATCGCCAATCACTTGCCGCTTCAAAGGCGCCGCGCCGAATGTCATGCGGGAGTTCGTGTCTGGGTACTCGCGGGCGAGTCGCCATCCGACCGTCTTCAACTCCGAATTGGCCCGCTCCAGCGTTGCCCCGGCCTTCAGTCGCGCAACTGCTTCAATTCCCGAGTACATGTCACGCTTCTGTGTCGCCAGCGTGTCGTTTTGACCGATAGGCGTGAAGAGTTGCCGGTCGCCGTTGAACCGGAAGTTACTCGGCAGAATGCCGACAACGGTGTAGCTCTTTCCGCCCGCTGTTAGGGTGGCGCCGATCGCCTTCGTGCTTCCGCCAAACCGCTCCTGCCACAGCGCATACCCGATCATGGCGACCGGGGCCGCATTGCGCTGATCCTCCTCCGGACGGAATTCACGGCCGAGAAACGGCTTCACCCCGAGAACAGAGAGAAATCCCGCCGAAATCTGTCGGGAGCTGATGTATGCCGGTTCGCCGGGCGAAGTAACATTCACGCCGGAGCTGCGATAGGCTGCGATGCTCTGAAATGAACCGCTCGCGCGCTGCACGTCCAGGAAATCGGGATACGAAAACGCGAAGTTCTCTCCGGATTGTCGCAATTGCTCTTCGACGGCGACCAGTCGTTCCGGATCTTGATACGGCAGGGCGCGCAGAATCACGCCGTTGATCACGCTGAAAATCGCCGTGTTCGCGCCAATGCCGAGCGCGAGCGTACCAATCGCAGCAAGCGCAAAACCGGGGCTCTTGCGCAACGTGCGCGCAGCAAATCGTACCTCTTGCAGCGTCGATTCCACCCAGCGTGTGCGCCGGGCGTCGCGGCAGTCTTCTTTGATCTGCTGCACACCTCCGAATTTCAGGCGTGCCTGGCGCGATGCTTCCGCTTCGCTCAGTCCAGCGCGTAGGTAATCGGCAACCTGGCGTTGTAGATGATCTTGCAGTTCTTTTTCGAGTTGTGTTTCCAGCCGCTTCTTCTGCACTAGCCGGCGAAGCCAGTTCATACGCCCTCATTTCCGGAAAGCTTCAGGACGAGACCGACTGCCTCGGCCAGGCGTCCCCAATTGGCCTCTTCCTCTTTCAGCTGCTTTTTGCCTTTGGCGGTGAGGCGGTAGAACTTTGCCTCTCGACCGGTATCGGACTCCCGCCAGTCAGCCGCCAGAAGCCCCTTGTTTTCGAGCCGGTGCAGCGCCGGGTACAGCGATCCCTGCTGCACTTGCAGCACATCGCGCGAGACTTGCTGAAGCCTCTGCGCGATGGCATAACCATGAATCGGTCCCAACGCGGCGACTTTTAGAATGAGCAGATCGAGCGTGCCTTGCGGAATATCGGATTTGTCCATGCCTTTACCTTCTTCATATATACTCCGGCACGTGTCGGAGGTCAAGGTATGAACGGAATACGTGTTTACTGCGCGAGAAGTTCCGCGTAAACCGGATAATGATCGGAGCCGTGAAGATCCCGGCGGACTTGCCCGCCTTTTATCTTTATCGGGCCGCGCACTAAGATCCAATCGAGGGCCATAGCAATGGTATGCGTGCGTTCGATCTGCTCGCCCGTGGCGCTGTGAAAGCCTGCGCGTTTGAGCTTATGCAGAAAGATGGAGGGCATGTATTTCGTATTCAGGTCGCCCCCTAGGATAACGGCAGTGTCAGCGGGGTACTGGCGCATATCGGCCAGCATTTCGTC
>DAISJE010000186.1:0-8286 GCA_036821665.1 Bryobacteraceae bacterium
TTGGGATTTCGATAATCACACGCACGAGTTCGGGGCTGTCTGGTCCGGGATCGATGTCGTACAGTTTCACGGGTTCAGCGTAGCAGAAGATGAGAAAAGCCACGCGCAGAAGCACCCCTATAATCAGGACAATGCCAGTGTCACGAGCAGCACTGAACCGCCTTGCTGCAATTCCGGAGGCGAAGGTTAGCGAGGACGCACCGCTTGCTGCGTACACTCGCTTTGGCATTGGCGGTCCGGCCGCGCTGCTTTGCGATACCGCCAGTGAGGCTGCTTTTGTCGCCGCCCTGCGTGTCGTTGAAGATTCTGCCCTGCCGCGCATGGTAATCGGCGGCGGCACAAACCTGATTGTGTCGGATGCCGGCTTCGACGGCATCGTGCTCCGCTACACCGGCTCGGAGATCGCGCGCGACGGGTCGCTGCTACGCATCGAAGCGGGAGCCATCCTCCAGGACGTTGTAGACCATAGCATCAGTCTCGGATTGAAGGGACTCCAGACCATGACCGGAATCCCCGGTTATCTGGGCGGAGCCGTTTACGGCAATGCCGGAGCCTATGGGCACTCGATCCGGGAGCTGATCGAGGAGGTCCGCTTTACCGACGGAAGCTCTACCGGTTCTTTTACGAATGAGGAATGCCAGTTCCAATATCGCGAGAGCATTTTCAAAGATCGTAAAGACTGGATCATTCTCTCTACGACGCTTCGCTTCGAGCAGGGCGACCCCGCGGAACTTAGCCGTACCGCCAGCGAAATTCGCGCGATTCGCGATGCCAAGTATCCGCCATCGATGCGATGCGCGGGAAGCATCTTCAAAAATCTGTTGTGGGCAGAGTTGCCGTCCGCGGTCCGCGATCAAATCCCAGCGAAGGTTGTCCGCGAAGGCAAGATTCCCTCTGCCTGGTTCCTGGAACAGGTCGGCGCGAAAGGCATTCGCCGCGGGGATATCCAGGTAGCGGATTATCACGCCAACCTCATCTACAACGATGGCGCAGGAACGGCCGCCGATCTCGTCGCCGTCATCGCCGATCTAAAGCAACGCGTGTTTGATCGCTTCAACTTCGAGCTTGAAGAAGAAGTTCAGTACGTCGGTTTTGAGTACGCGGCGACACCGGCGTAAGCGGCCTAATCAATACTCTCCGTATCGCCCTCTGACGGAGTTCAACAGCTTCTGCGAATCGTATCCGACACCGTCCTTAAACACTAATTCGACATTCTCAATGTCGGAAATCCGTTTTGCCGGATCGCCTTTGACGACTATCAGGTCGGCATTCTTACCGGTCGCCACCGACCCGATCTGCTTCTCCCTGCCCAGGTACTTAGCTCCATTCAGAGTCGCAATCTGAATCGCTTCAACGGGAGTAAAGCCGGCTTCCACCAGCAACTCGATTCCGCGCTGATCTCCGAATCCAGGAAGTACGTCCCCGCCGCCGGTTGGATCGGGCCCTGAAAGTAATAATCCTCCCGCCGCTACGAACGCGCGCTCCAAACCCAAATCATGTTGCCATAGGGTTTCCGAATTTGGCGCACGCCGGCGTCGGGCGCCTTCGCGCACAAGAAAGAAACTTTCACGCGCTTGTGGGCTCATCGCATCCAGAACCGCTTGCCGGAGCGGCGGACGCCCCACACCAGCCATCGATTCGAAAACGGGCAGGGTGGATGTTACCGCAACATGGTGGCTAACCAGTGTTTGAATCAAATCCGTAGCTTCTGCGCTGCCCGGCTGCATACGCATCAAAGTTTCTCCGCCCGCGCTCTCGCTGCACACATCCTCTTTTTTCCCGGAATCGAGTTGCGTATTCGCGAAGAACCCGTGTTCCAGGTCGTCAATCCCCAGCTCGACGGCTTCCTTGTAAGTCACGGAACAAAGATGCCCCGTGACTTTGAGGTGATGCTCATGCGCGGCATCGATGGCCGCTTTCAACTCCGCGCGCGTGATGTTCATGTACGCCTTGAACGATGTCACGCCCTGCCCAACCCAATATTCAACCGTTTTGCGCGCATCGTCCGGACTGGTTAGATGCGGCATCTGTATGAAATAGCTTGTGCCTCCTTCCAGATACGGGCCGGTTACATCGATGTGCGGTCCGGGAAGCTTTCCGTCATCGATGTCGCGCTTCAGGTTGAGATCGGCATAAGGCTCCACGCTGCCGGTCGTTCGCATCGTAGTCACGCCGCCAGCCAAATAAAGCCGTGGCGCAGAAAATGTCATTTGCGGCACGAGCAAAGGCGGGTCGAATGGAAACCCACTGGCATGGATTGCACTGCTGAAATTCGGCAGGGCAATGTAAAACAGGTGATCGTGCATGCCCACGATTCCCGGCATTACGGTATATCCACGCAGCGAAAGAACCGTTTTGTCCGGGCCGCCCGCAATATCCGCCCCCGGTTCAATGGCTCCGATTTTGCCGTCTTCAATCGTTACGTTTCGGTCTTCGACCGCGGCGGATCCTGTCCCATCTACCACGCGCACATGCGCCAGGACGACAGTCTTGTCGTGAACCCGCACGAACTCCTGGACCACCTTCGACAACGCAGGCGTTTGCGCCGCCGCGTTGAACGCGAGCAGCACAAATAAGAACACGCATCCATGTATTCTCATCGCGGTAAGCACCCCCGAAATCGATTGCCATTTTACTAACCACTTGCCGAAGGCTCCGGCGTAAACTTCGAAGATGCTTGTGTTCGCCGCCATTACGTTGATCCTCATCAATGGCAAGATCTGGACCGAAAACCCACAGCAAAAAGAAGCCGAGGCCGTAGCCATCGACGGCAACCGTATCGTCGCAGTGGGCACAACGGCGGAAATTTCCCAACTGAAAGAGCCGCACACGCGCGTATTCGATCTCCGCGGCCGTCGCGTCGTACCCGTGGGGGACGACGATCAACGCGAGCTGCGGCTGTCGCGTCGTACCCGGTTTTAATGACGCGCACGTTCACTTTTATTCCGGCGGAGCGGATCTGGCCGGCCCGCAGCTCCGCCATGCGAAAAGCCGGCAAGAGTTTCGCGATACATTAGCCGCGTTCGCCAGAACGCAGCCGTCCGGACGTTGGATCACCGGTGGCAACTGGGATCACGAAAACTGGCATCCCGCCGTGCTTCCCACGCATGAGCTCATCGACGGCGTAACCCGCAACTGGCCGGTTTTTGTGAATCGCCTCGACGGCCACATGTCGCTGGCGAACGCTCTCGCTTTGAAGCTGGCCGGCATCGACAGAAATACCAAAGATGTTCCGGGTGGCGTCATCGTACGCGATGCCCAGGGCAACCCGACCGGCATTCTCAAAGACGCGGCTCAGGATTTGGTCGATCGCGTGATCCCGCCTCCTTCTCCCGATCAGATCCGCACAGCCGTGCGCGCCGCCCAAAGCTACGCCAATTCTCAGGGAGTGACCAGTGTGCAGGATATGTCGGCCGCTCCTGACATTTTTCGTGTCTATCAAACGATGATGCACGATGGCGAACTCCACGTGCGCATCTCCGGCCATCAGCCCCTTCCCGATTGGAAGCGTCTGGCGGACGTCGGCTTGCTGGCCGATTTCGGCAACGAGATCTTGCACATCGGCGGTCTCAAAGGCTTTGCCGATGGCTCGCTCGGCTCCAGCACGGCCCTGTTCTTCCAGCCATATCTCGATGCGCCGGATACCAGCGGCATTCCGAGCGCGGAATTGGCCCATCCGGAAGAGATGTTTCACAACATCGAACAAGCCGACGCAGCGGGATTGCAGGTCGCGATTCACGCCATTGGGGACAAGGCGAATCATACGATTCTCGGCTTCTACGACAAAGTCGAGCATGAACACAGCCCGCGTGATCGCCGTTTTCGAATCGAGCATGCGCAGCATCTGCTCGCTTCCGATATTCCGCGCTTTGCGCAACTCCACGTCATCGCATCCATGCAGCCGTATCACTGCATCGACGATGGCCGCTGGGCCGAAAAGCGCATCGGTCCTGAGCGCGCGAAGACGACTTATGCGTTTCGCTCGCTGCTGGATTCAGGCGCAGTTCTAGCATTCGGTTCCGATTGGGACGTCGCCCCAATGAACGTGCTCATGGGTATTTACGGCGCAGTCACGCGACGCACTCTGGACGGCAAACATCCAAATGGTTGGATTCCCGAACAGAAAATTAGCGTTCGGGACGCCGTGCACGCCTACACCATGGGCTCCGCCTATGCCAGTTTTGAAGAAAAAATTAAAGGATCGATTGAACCCGGCAAGCTGGCCGATCTTGCGGTTCTCTCCGATGACATCTTTGCGATCGATCCTGTGAAGATCGCCGATACAAAGGTTTTCATGACAATCTTCGATGGGAAGGTCGTCTTCGGCCCTACTCCAAGTCCATACGAAAAGGACTCAAGCGGATTGCTTCTGCGTCCAGAAGATCTCGAATCCGCGGAGAAGTAAGAGCTTCCAATTCGCGTACGCGCGATTCCTTCAGCCTCGTCGAGGCGCTCTGCAGTTCCGGACCGAGAAATCCCGGATGACACATAAATTCCGTGGTGCCGTCCTGCAATTTCGAAAGGGCTGCTGCAAAACTGCGCTCCGTCAAAGAACCGGTTAATCGAAATCCCAGGAAATGGTCGGGCATGCGCACACCGGACCGGCTCGCCTTTCGCCGGTAAAATCGTTCGGCGGGAACCTGAGCGAACGGGAGAGTCGCATCCAATGGTAGGCGCACATACGGAATTCCAAACTCGACGGCTAGCCGAATCACTTGGCGGAACACGCTAGGCGTCAGATGTGTGTGCTTGTGAGTATCAAGATGAGTTGGCCTGATCCCTTGCGCCATGATCTTTTCCACCTGCGCTCGCAATTCCGCATAGACGTTCAGCCGCTTTAGCGCCAGATCGCGAAGCAGAGCCCGCGGATTCTTTGGAAGCAGCATGCCTGTCGCCAAAGACCGCCCCTGCACCAGGACAAGATGACATCCAATGTCGAGCGAAGGAGTCTCGCGCGCCAGACGAACGGCATCTTCAAAAGCATCGCCATTCGCCATCAACGTCGTTGACGTCAACACTCCATGAACATGCGCATGCACGATTCCCGCGTTTACATCGCGCGCGAAGCCGAAATCGTCGGCATTAATAATCAGCCGCTTCAAACGGTTATTTCCATCAAATTCTTACAAAGCTCGAAACTGAGCCGCGACCGCGAGGGAGCGGTTTGTCCGGTCCTCCCCACCACCGCCACGCCACTAAAAAATATGCAACTTGATGCTGAGAAACTTCTTCGGATTCGCGCGAAAATCCTTCAACAACTCGTGCAGTTCCCGAGTCGTTCCGGTCGCAGCATCATACAGAGCGGGGTTCACCAGCAATTGCCCAATCGTCCCCTGGCCGGAATTCACTTTGTCCAGCGTCAAATCGACTTTACCCAGCGTGGTGGAAACTTGGTTCCCGATCTTATTACTTACTAGTAACTGTCCTGCGGTTCCCTTACCTGCATTCAAATTCGTGAGTATGGTGTTAAGTTGCTTGAGCGATTTATCCACATCGTTGTAAACTCTGGGATCTTTAATAAAGAGCCCGGCCGTTCCTTGTCCCTGCTGTAGGCCGGCCATTACCTTATCAACCCTATCTACAACCGTTTGGATCTGATTATATAGTTCGTTATCGTTGATTAAATGCCCAACTGTTCCGGTTTTGGAGTTTAACGTTGTAGCCAGCAGTTGTACCTGGTTCACCGTCGCTGCAAGGCTGTTATAGAGGCTTTGGTCCACCAGTAATTTGCCAATTGTGCCGTTGCCCGCCTCTACTTCGCCGACGATATTCGTAATCTTGCCCAACACCGCCTGCGCCGAATCCAGGACGTTGAAGCCCTGGGCAACCAGTTGATCGAACTGCTGCGTGTTTTCCGCCTTCAGCGTCGCGCCGGATTGAACCGTCGTGGGGCTTGTCCCTTTCGTAATTTGCAAAAACTTTGTGCTGCCCAGCAAATTGTCCGATGAAATAGAAGCGATCGAATCGACCGGAATCTGTTTCACCATGTCGCTATCGACATTAAAATCCACCTTAATGACACGCTGCGGATTTGTCTCTCCCGATAACGCGACATTATCCACGCTGCCCGCCTGAATGCCGTTAATGCGCACCGGGGATCCCGGCGTCAACCCTGCCGCATCCGAAGTGTAGACATGCAGGGGAATCTGTGTTTGAAACCACTTCATATTGCCGGTCAGCAGGAAGACAATCAGCGCGATACACGCGAGTGCCACAATGCCCAGAATGCCGACCTTCAATTGCGCAATACCTACTTTGTTTTTACTCGGCATAGCTACTCCTCATGCTTGACAAAACGCCTGACATACGGGTCGTCGGATGCTTCAATCTGCTCACGCGTGCCGAAGAATACGACCTCGCCCTCCTTCATGACGATAAATTTTGTGCGGTCATGACGTGGATCTGCCTCATCGGTAACAGGCGTCAGTTGCTGATGCTCGCTGTCAAAGCGGAAACCGGCCATCAGCTCGCCGTCTTGATAGCGGTAAGTGACAATCAGCGATGCGCTGTTTCGCACATCTCGCTCCTTCGCGATCAGAGCCATGATGGTATTCGCGGTGATCGGGTCCAGGCCCGCGGTCGGCGAATCGTAAAGCACCAGCGGCGGTTCCGTCACGATGGCGCGCGCGATACCTACCCGCCTCCTCATGCCTCCCGAGATTTCATTCGGGAACTTGTCGTAGGTATGCTCTAATTCCACAAAACGCAACGCATCCCGTACTCGCTTTTCGGTGTCCCCTTCGCTTTGAGCCCCGTCCCCGTTCGCGCTCTGGCGATTGAGCAACGGATACTCTACATTTTCGCCCACGGTAAGCGAGTCAAAAAGTCCTCCCTCCTGAAACACCATCCCGGCCCGGCTCCGAAGTCCGAACAGTTGACTCTCTTTCATGGAAGTCACATCCTCGCCGAAAACCTTGATCTGCCCTTGATCGACGGGAATCAATCCGATTACCGCTTTCAACAGCGTCGTTTTGCCGCTGCCTGCCTCCCCCAAAATGATGCGTGTCTCCCCTGGATTTAGCGTCAGGCAAACGTCCTTCAACGCCCACGCCTTGTCGTATCGAAGACTTACACCGCAGAAATCCAGAATCGAGCCTTCCGGCATATGGTCTATAAATTCACGAATATCTTATCGATGAAGAACGTCACAACGAAGATCCAGATCGAGGCCGTTACAACCGCCTGCGTTGTGGCGCGTCCTACGCCCTGCGTTCCTCCGCTTGTCTGCAAGCCGTAGAAACAACCCACCAGCGAAATAATCATCCCGAATACGAACGGTTTGATAAGGCCCTGCGCCAAGTCGTTCAACACCAGCGCCCGCCAGAAACTGGACCAATACTGCGAACTGGCGATAATATGCAGCAGCGGCACTGAAACGAGGTAAGCCCCAACCGACCCAACCGCGTCGGCAACTACCGTCAAAGCCGGCAGCATGATTGCTGTGGCAATCAATCGCGGCGTAACCAATTTTTGAATCGGGTCGGTGCCCAGCGCTCGCATCGCATCGATCTGCTCGGTCACCTTCATCGATCCGAGCTCGCTGGCGATACCGGACGCGTTCCTTCCTGCAACTAGCAACGCTGTCAGGACAGGCCCCAACTCGCGCACGAGCGTTAGCGATACGATCGTTCCGGTCTGACTGCTGGCGCCATAGGTGTTTAGCGCCCGCGCCATCTGCAGCGCGATGATCGCACCGCTGAAAAAACCGGTTAAAAGGACGATGACAAGGCTTCCGACCCCGATGATGTCCATTTGCATGAAGACATCGTCGGAATAATGCGGGCTGCGAACGATGTTCTTAAAAGCCCGGCCGGCGAGTAACAAAAATTCCTGGAATGGTCCAACCCAAGCGTTCAGGAATCGGAGCAAGCTGGAGCTCCTGGCAAAGACCTCGCCCTCATGGCTCGATGCTATCACGGGTGGCGCGCGCTTCAGCGTGCAGCAGTGAACTTCAGTTCACTGCAATCAAAACACCGCCTGCGCCGCCGCCGATTTCGCGCTTTCGTTGTTCTTCTGATCCACGGCGCTTACCTCGTAGCGATACGTCTTCCCATGCTCCACATGGCGATCGCTATAAGTGGGAACGCTCACTAGTCCGCCCTGCCGCTCGAACGGACCGCCGCCTACGGACCGATAGATGTAGTATCCCTTCAAATCCGATTCCGGACTGCGCTGCCAGGATACTTCAATCGAATCTGGCCCCGCGAGCGCTGTAATGCTTGCCGGTACGGACGGCGCGAATGTATCGACAGGCGTAGTAGGATAAGCGTTCGACGCCAGGCTCTC
>DAISJE010000187.1:0-8173 GCA_036821665.1 Bryobacteraceae bacterium
TTTGGCTCCCGCTCGCCAGGTCTGAGCCATTCTGGCGTGCGCCTGTGTTGTAGCGATGTCCTTATGGCACCCCGCGCAAACCTCGCGTCCAACGTACCCATCGGCGCAGTAGCACGAGACGCCTACCAGAAGCAGAAGACCAACACACTTCATTCAAGCGAGAAACCTGAAAGGGCTATTGTATCGATGGCAAAAAAAGAGTGGCGCTATATAGTCCGAACCATATGGTCCGGGCAGGCGAGCTGAGTCAATCCAAGTAGCCGTTCGGGGAGATCCAGTCCGTACTTCGCAAGGAACGGAACAATCGAATAGAGGCGCTCTTGCAGATGGCGGTGTGGATAGATCAAGTCGATCAGATAGCTGGCCTCTTGTGACGCTCTCTCGTCGCGGCGTAATGCCTCCCGCGCCGTCTTCTGCGAAAGCCTGTTCATCTGATACAGAATCTTTGCGGCGGTCTTCTTAGATGCGGACTCAAGAGTCGGGTCAAACCGGCTGAGTCTGGCGCGAAGGTCAACCAAGGCATGTTCGGTGGAGGATATAAGAGACTGAAATTGCTCGGAGAGATCCTCGGGTACCAGCCGTCTCGCTATGCGGCTCTTGACCGCCTCCTGATGATCGAGAATATCCGGCAAGTGCATGCCGTAACGATCCAGTAATTTGGCAGCTTTGGCGTCTAACAGCGTGAAGCTGTTTCGAGGAAAGATCACGGGCATTCGCCCTAAAAGCTGGTCATACAGCACTTCGGCCTGCGCCATGTACGCAACTTCAGAAGGACCGCCGACGTAGCTGGCCGTCGGTAGCAGGAAATCCTGCATGACAGGCCGGAGCAGGGCATTGGGGGAGAGCCGGTCGGCGGCGGCCTGCAGATCGGAAACTGAATAGGAGCGATCGCGCGAGGTGAACCGGCCGTCATTCCAGCGAATGGGGATGCGTTTGCCTTCGTTCAATAGGAACAATAGCGAAGAGTCGTCTTCGACCTGAACCTGAGCATGATAACCCGCCGCAAGCAGTTCGGCGTTACGCTGCTGTAAGCTGGGCAGCAATTCCGGTAAGCGAGTTACAGCATCCGCCAGAAACGGTGCTGCGATTTGCCGGATGGCCGGCGACAGGGGGTCAAGGTAAACGAGACCGCAGCCGCTCAAAATATCCTGGAGGAAGCGCCGGAATGCATGGCCGAAAGTGACACCCGGCTGATAAGCCGATCGTAAGCGCCGGATAACGTCAATGGCGAATGGCAGGTCGCCGAGAGCATCGTGCAGTTGAGCCCAAGGCAGCTCGTTTAGAATCACGTCGCCCACCGGGCCGCCATTGACGACGCTGCTGGTGACAGCGATTTTGGCGGGAACGGCGTCCTGGTTAAACACCCAGGCGTGGTCCACCTCTGCCAGATCGTGGTCTTCGGTAGCGAGCCAGAATACCGGGACAGCGGGAATGCCTTGGTCCTTTAGATGTGCAGCCAATCGGACCGCGGTTAAGGCTTTGAAAACCGTGTACGCCGGTCCTGAAAACAGCCCAACCTGTTGGCCCGTTACGACAGCCACGGCCTCGCGTTTAGCTAGGATGTCGAGCGCCTCGGAGTCAGGGTTTTCTTCGCGCAGCGCTGCTACCAACTGGGTGCGGCGCGACTCTGGATAGCGAATTTGCGAAACGGACTCGCGCAGCGCAGTTGGGTCGGAGAAGTAGTGCGGATAAAATCTACTTACCCGATCGAAATTGTATAGAAAGTCCTCGAAGAGCTTGCTTGTGCCGGGAATGAGGTTGTGGCGAACACACGAAGACTCCATAAGCGATTGCGCAGTTAGCAGATGACGGCCTGCCAACCAAAGTTACCAAATTTACTCGTTTTTACATTTCCGACGTGGACAATGGATTTAACGGTGATGAGCGCAACCGGCACAGAGGGTCAGACCATAAATCCAATGCCTGGCGTTTACATCTCCTATCCCTTCTGTACGCAAAAGTGCACGTTCTGCAATTTTGCTTCGGACGTATATTCACGCGAGGCAAGAGTGCGGTATGAACAAATCCTCCTCAAAGAGATCAGGGCACAGAACTGGTTACGGCAACCAGAGACGGTCTACTTCGGCGGCGGCACGCCTAGTTTAATGCCCGTCGGTCTTCTGCAGGAAGTAATGAGTGCTGTTCCCCGGGAACGGTTGCTCGAGGTTACGATGGAGTGCGCTCCCGGGACAATTACGTGTGAGTTGGCGGAAAGCTGGCTGGAGTGCGGAATCAATCGCGTCAGCCTGGGCGTTCAATCGTTTGTGACCGACGAACTGCGCCAGGTCGGACGTCGCCACACCGCTGAAATTGTGAAAGCCGAGATCGAATTGTTGCGTGGCTGCGGCATTTCGAATATCAACATCGACCTAATTGCGGGGTTGCCTGGGCAGAGGCACCAATCCTGGGCGGACTCGCTCGACTGGATCGAACGCATTTCGCCGCCGCACGTTTCCGTTTACATTTTTGAAGTGGACGAAGACAGCCGGTTAGGTAATGAGTTGATCCAGGGCGGGACGCGTTACGGCGCGGCCCGGGTGCCGGATGAAAATCTAGTAGCCGAATTCTACGAAACGGCAATTGACCGATTGCAGAACATAGGTATCGAGCGGTACGAGATCTCGAACTTTGCGCGGCCTGGCTGGGAGTCGCGGCATAACCTCAAATACTGGAACCTGGAGCCGTACGTAGGGTTCGGATTAGATGCTCATTCATTCGACGGTGCGCGCCGCTGGAGCAACCCCGAGACGCTCGATGAATATTTCGCCGGCCGGCACACGGAAGCCGTGCGGTGCGATGTATCGCAGGAACATTTCTTTGTGGGACTGCGGCTCATGAAAGGGATCGAGCCAAGCCGTGAGGAGTGGCGCCGTTTTGAACAGCCAATTCATAAATGGGTAGAGGCCGGGATGTTGAAAAGAGATGGTTCACGCTTGCGTCTTTTGCCTCAGGCGGTATTGATATCGAATGAGATTTTTCAGGAGTTCTTGTGATCGACCTCCGCAGCGATACTGTCACTAAGCCGAGTGAAAAGATGCGGGCTGCTATGGCGGCGGCCGAAGTAGGCGATGACGTTTACGGCGAAGATCCCACTATCAATCGGCTCGAAGAGCGCGCGGCTGAAATGTGCGGAAAAGCTGCGGCGCTGTTCGTTCCGACGGGCACAATGGGCAACACGATCGGGATCAAGCTTCACACGAAGCACGGTGAGGAAGTCATTTGCGACGCTCGTGCGCACGTCATGGATTGGGAACTCTCGATGATGGCCTGGTTCTCCGGATGCCTCGCGCGGCCTGTTCAAACTCAGGATGGAATCTTGACGTGGGATCAGATCAAGCCCGCGATACGAGCGAAGGGTCCGCATAATGCGCCCACAACGCTGATATCGCTCGAGAACACGCATAATATGGCGGGCGGCACAGTTTGTCCGCAGCCCGATGTTGACGAGATTTGCGCAGAAGCGCATGCCCGCGGCCTGAAGGTTCACATGGACGGCGCCCGCGTATTCAACGCAGCCGTAGCGTCCCATACGAATGTTGCACGCATTGTGCGCGATGTCGACACGGTCATGTTCTGCTTGTCGAAGGGACTCGGTGCGCCGGTTGGTTCTATGCTCGCCGGTCCGGCCGAAACAATCGCGGAAGGGCGGCTCTACAGAAAACGTCTCGGCGGCGGTATGCGGCAAGCCGGCGTGCTGGCCGCTGCCGGGTTAATCGCACTAGAAGACTCGCCACGCTGTCTCCCGCAGGATCATGCGAACGCCCGGCTTCTGGCGCGGGGTTTGGCTGATCTGCCTGGAATCCGGATTGATGCCGCAAGCGTGCAGACGAACATTGTGATCTTCGACATTTCCGGACTTGGAGTGACTACCAAGGAATTCAGTAATCAATTAAAAGAAAAGGGCATTCTGGCGAATGGTATTAGCCCGACTCACATGCGCATGGTGACGCATCTGGATGTTACGCGTGCTGATTGCGAACGTGCTATCGAGATCCTGGCTGAGCTTTCAAAAATGGCCACGAATGAACACGAATACACACGAATGTAAGCCAGAGGATGCGATAGCAGAAGCCGTGATTGGAGCAGCATATGAAGTCTCTAACGCGCTCGGAGCTGGATTTCTCGAGAAGGTATATGAACGTGCCCTCGCGCGGGAGTTAGCGCTGCGCGGCCTGAATGTCAAATCGCAGGTTTCTTACGTTATCGAGTACAAAGGACAATGTGTGGGCGAATACTTCGCTGATCTATTAGTCGAAGATAAACTGCTAGTCGAATTGAAGTGCGTCGACTGCTTCCTGAACGAGCACATTGCACAATGCATTAACTATCTCAAAGCTTCCGGTTTGAAATTAGGGTTGCTCATCAATTTTCAGAAGCCCCGAGTCGAGTGGAAACGCGTGATCTATGGATAATTCGTGTTCATACGTGTTCATTTGTGGCCATGACAACGTGATACTATTTCTCGGTGCTCATTCTCGCGGCCATTTTGGCCATCTTTGTCTATGGCTTGATTGCGCCCATTCTGGGCGCGCTTCTTCCAACCTACGGGCTCACGGCCGGGCAGCAGGGCATGCTTGCGATGCTCTACGCTATTGGCCTCATCATCGCGTCTCTATCAGCTGGCCCGGTTATTGATCTTAAAGGCAACAAACTGGCTCTGCTTGTCGGGCTGATCTTGATCATCGCTTCGCTTGTCGCCGCTCCAAATGCGGGTGGTTATAACGGTTTGCTGGTGGTCTATCTGGTACTCGGCCTGGGCGGCGGGGTGGTGGTAACCGGTGCTAATGCATTGGTAGGCGCCATAGAACCGACGCGCCGTGGATCGGCACTCAATTTTTTGAATCTGTTCTTCGGGCTGGGCGGAATCGTCACGACGTATGTAGCGTCCGAGCGCATCGATCCTGCGATGGTTTGCTATGGGATCGCGGGTCTAACCGCGCTTGCCTTCGTCATAAACGGCACGACTAAAATGCCGGGCCCGTCCGGCGAAGCGAGTTTCCGGCTGAGCGAGGCCCCCGTTCTGTTATCCAAGCCCGCGCTGATTCTTCTATCGTTTTTCCTGTTTCTCTACGTCGCCTGCGAAGTTGGCGTCTGGAACTGGCTGAAGGTTTACCTGGTTGGTGTTAACTTTGACGAGCGGACCGCCGGGCATGTGGTCAGCTACGGATTTGCATTCGGTCTCCTGCTGGGACGCGTGGTCGTATCCAAGATTCTGATCAAAACACCGGCCCTGACCGTAACTCTGATCGCTTCCATTTGTATCGCGATTACAACGTTCGTGATGCTGCAGCTTTCCTCGCAAACAGCCATTACGATTGCGGTATTTTGCGCTGGTCTTAGCATGGCGCCCGTCTTTCCGACGACACTGGCGATCACGGGCGACACGTTCCAACGCGGTACCGCGACCGCGATGGGCATCGTGATTACCTTCGGATGGATTGGGCTGGCCGTTAGCTCGCCCATCATCGGCGCACTGGCGGAAGGCGGCAGGTACCATCGAGCCTTGATGCTTATCCCGATATTCGCCCTGATCATGGTACTGGTTAATTTGGTACTTCGACCGGTTTTGCACCGCCCCGTAGCCGTCGAGGCAGTGTAGCGTTTCACACTCAATTTGCACTAAACTCGTTAGGAACGCGAGGAGATTTAAATGGCATTCTGTCCTAATTGTGGAGCTCAGGTTTCGGGCACATTCTGTCAGAATTGTGGAACCCCAGTCACCGGTGGCACAGCACCGGCGGGAGCGGGCGCAGCTTACGTCCCCCCCGCAGCACCGGCCGCAGCGTCGGGTCTTAACGAGAACGTCGCAAGCGCTTTGTGCTATCTGTTCGGCTTAGTCACCGGAATTATTTTCCTGCTGATTGCTCCTTACAACCAGAACAAGACTATCCGCTTCCATGCGTTCCAGTCGATCTTTGTACATGTTGCATTTATCGTTCTTTGGATTCTCCTGGGCTTCTTGGGCTTTCTAACCCACGGCTTCAGTTTTCTTCTCTATCCGCTCTTGGGGCTGGCATTCGTCATACTCTGGGTGTACATGATGTACACAGCCTATAACGGCAAGAAGGTAAAACTTCCCGTCGTCGGCGATCTGGCCGAAAAACAGGCATAAACGAAAACCCGGCCAAGCACGTCCGATACTGAAGTGGTGAAGTACGGTTGTGTTTTGGCGGTAGCGGTCCTTTTCTGCGGGAGCGCGGCGGAGAATGGTGTTGCGGGAACTGACATCACTCCCCGGATCGGCTCCGTAGAGATTTACGGTGCACGCAAAGTTTCGGTTCAGAAGATCAAGTCGGCACTCAGCGCTGGCCCAGGTGACTTCCTTCCGTCACGCGAAGGTGCTGAAGAACGCATGGACAAGATTTCAGGGGTCATCGCATCGCGGATCGAGGCCACCTGCTGCGATCAGCAGAAACCGATTCTGTACGTAGGCATCGAAGAGCGGGACTCCCCGCACGTGGAGTTTCATCCAACACCGGCTGGGACGGTTAACCTGCCCCCGGAGTTGATCGATAAATACCAAGCATTTCTCGACGCGGTGGGCGACAGCATACGCAGCAAAAACGCGGATGAGGATCTGACCAACGGCTACTCGCTAATGGCCGATCCGGAGTGCCGGGAAATACAGCAATCCTTTATTCCGCTTGTGGCAAATAACCTAGCGCTGGTGGATCGCGTACTGCGCGAATCGTCCGATCCCGAACAGCGAGCCGCCGCCGCATATCTCCTGCAGTACGGACCACGCGGACCCCGAACATCAACGATCGTGGTCAATGGACTCCAATGGGCACTTCGCGACGTGGATGATAACGTGCGCGATAACGCCGCTCGCGCTTTAAAGGCGGTCGCGGTTGGCGCAAAGCTCCATCCGGAACAACAGATTCGGATCGAGCCGACGTGGTTTATCGAGCTGATGAATTCCGTCGTGTGGTCCGACCGGCGAAATGCGAGCTTGGCCTTAGTCAATTTAACAGAACAGCGAGATCCGGAGATGCTGTCGCTGATTCGCGAACGTGCGCTGCCATCCATTATTGAGATGGCTCGCTGGCACGATCTGGAGCATGCATTGCCGGCTTTTATACTGGCGGGCCGGATCGCCGGTCTCGATGAGAAAGCAATCGAGGCGGCGTGGGTGTCGGGAGACCGGGAGCCGGTTTTGAAAAAAGCTTTAAAGTCAAACGGCAAACATCTCGCACTTACTCACGCGGGACTGTAGGCGCGGCCTCGGCATTTTCGTTTTTTTGCATTTGATGCTGCGTGATGAGAGGCAAGTCGCATTCGCAGCAGTCGCTGCACCGCAAACATCGCTCACAGAGGTGATTCGCGCATGCATCTTTTGTGCAATAGACGCAAATCCGGCGCGATGCTTCGCCGCAGATTGAACAGCTAAAGGTGGCTACTTCCATTAGTATTTTCGTGTCCGGCTGGCGCCGGCCGCCGGTTCCTTGCTGATGATACCGCGGCAGCGTTGTGCCTCTTGGTCGGCGATTTTGAAGTTTTGCTCCAGGCTGGTGGACAGATCCTTAAGATACTGCCGCAACCCTTGCCGGTTGGCGAAGTTGCCGGCAACCAAGGCATCGAGCTGATCGGCCTGGCCGCGCGGGCCGTACTTTCGCGCTCCTTCTGCTAATGACCTGGCGCTAAAATCCAGCGCTTCCAGCCGGAAGTATTCGTCCAAAGCCAAAGCGAGATCTTCCGTTTTCTCCGAAAGCATTTTGGTGGTCACGTCGATATCGTTGACCTGTCGCTGTGCTGTTTGCAGCTGGAGGATGTAGGTGCTCGGCGCGCCCTTCTGGTCGTACCACTGCTGAGGATTTAGTTGAGCGAGCAAGGGCCTAAGTTTGGCGGCATCCTTGTTGATTGATGTAATAATGCTGCGGACATCCCACGGGTTTTCCAACCCGCTCTCGGCCTGTGCTTTCTGCTGGTTCATGGCCGGTTGTTGCTGCGCCAGGCACATCCAAGCCGGGGCGCAGAGCAAAAGTAAAACAATCGAACGAATCATCTTTCAGCTAGTAACTTATTTTGCTCAATTGGCTCACCGTCGTGATCCGAGGCGTGGCCAGGCCAGATTGATGACCAGATGTCACGCAAAGATTTCACAGTGTAGCGGTAGAGCGAGCCGCGGTCTACGCGTCTCGAAATCTGTTCATTGGGCCGTACCAGGACCGCG
>DAISJE010000188.1:0-8173 GCA_036821665.1 Bryobacteraceae bacterium
GGTGGGGCGGATTTTAATCCGCGCGGGAATTCATTCCCGCAATCAATAGGCTCGTAGGGCCGTGGCATGCCCGGCCTTAAACCGACCGCTGATAGCTGATTGCTGATTGCTGATCGCTGATGGCTGATAGCTGATCGCTAATAGCTAATCCTCGCCCAGCATCCTGCCGTAAGGCTCGAGCGACTCGATGTTGTCGCAGACCGCCTTGATAGCGGCGGTAATGGGAATCGCCAGAACTAACCCGATGCCGCCCCACAGCAAACCCCAGAACATCAACGCAATCGTGACAATTAATGGATTCAGCCGAACTCTGCGGCCGATGATCTTGGCATATAGAAAGTTCATCGTAATCAGGTGCAGCGCAGCCGTAATCAATACAACCAAAATCACGATCTTGAACTTATTGGGAACGGCAAGAGCGGCAATGACCGGCGGCAATACGGAGAGCGGCAGGCCCACGTAAGGGAAGAGGCTGAAAAACGCGCTGAGTGCGCCCACCAAGGGCCAATACGGCACCTTCAAGAAGAAGAACGCGAGAGCGCTGATGCTACTCAGGAATACCCATAACAGAAAGTTGCCAAGCACATAGGCGCGCGTTGCCTCGCCAATGCCCGACCAACTCTTGGCGACCGCATATTGGTGTTCTCCGGGAAAGAAGAGCAGAAAGGCGCGGTTAATATGATCCCGCCAGCTCAGCATAAAATAAACCAAAAAAGGAACGAACGACGCCATCACGAATACGTGGAAATAGCCGGACACGTACCGGTAGACGGTGGTGATGATCGGCTTTGGATCGTTGTGGATGTGAACTTCCTGCACAACCGGCTCCGCAGGAGGTGGCGTTACAGCGGCGCCCCGCCGGCGTTTTCTGGCTTTCATCGCTTCCTGCGGCTTTTGTTCTATCTGCTGCTGCTGCTGCAGAAAGTTCGCCGGTACTAAGGTTTGAATCGTCTTCTTTCCAATAGAATCGAGTTCGTTATTGAGTTTGTTTACAAGTTCGCTCACCCGTGAGCTGTAGGTAGGCAGGTCCTCGGCGATTGACGAAAGCTGCGACCAGGCTGCGGCAATCAGCGCGTAGAAGGTTACGAACGCTACACCGATCACAACGGCAGCGGCGACCGCCCGTGGAAGGCGCAGTTTTGCGACCAGAACCACCGCTGGATCAAGAATAAAGGCAAACGCCGCGGAGATAATCAGCGTGATGAAGAAGTCACGTCCATAATAAAGGAGAGCGACCGCTGCAGCGAGCGCGATCAACGAGACTCCAAGGCGGACCGATCGTAGAGCAGGCTGCGAGAGAGTAAACAAAGCCAAAGCGAAGAAACGCTGCCTCGGTAACCGCTACTCTAGCACGTTTGAACCTTCTATAATCCTGGTTGTTGCACTCGGATGAAAACTAAATCGGAAGGCCGGATACTGGCCCTGGACGTCGGTAAAAGGCGTATTGGGTTGGCGGTCAGCGACGAGCTTGGCATAACGGCGCAGGGAATAGAAACCTTGGAACGCACACGAATTCGCGACGACATGGAGAAACTCAAAGATTTGGCACAAGAGCGCGGAGTGGGAACGGTGTTGATTGGCCGCCCGCTGCATATGAGCGGATCGGAAAGCCCTCAGAGCCGGTACACGGAAGAGTTTGGCGAGCGCTTACGCAACTATCTCGGTCTGCCCGTCATTTATTGGGACGAGCGCTTGACGTCCATGGAAGCGGAACGTATGCTGCGAACAGCGGGCGCATCGCTCGACGAAAAGAAACGGGCGGTCGACCGGCTTTCCGCGGTCCTCCTGCTGGAGAGCTATCTGGCATATTTAAAAAACGAAACCCACGCACGGGAAGCATCGCTTGGCTAGGCGTCGCGGTTTTTGGGGCTGCGGCCTTGTCATCGCTTTTTGCATCGTGCTGACGGGCATGGGACTCGGAGCCTATTGGTATCTAGGTCCGTACAAAGGCTTCCGAACAGAAGCATTTGTCGACGTGGAGCACGGAATGTCGTCGCGCCAAATCGCACGAACGCTGGCGCATCAAGGCGTGGTCCGGTCGCGGTGGGCTTTTGAAGTGGTGCGGATCCTCCGCCCGCATGCTAAATTGCAGGCCGGCGAATATCGTTTCGCGACGGCCCAAACGCCCTGGCAGGTGTTCGATAAGATTCGCCGCGGCGAGGTTTTCTACGAGGACGTCACGGTGCCCGAAGGAAGCAACATCTTCGACATCGCATCGCTTCTCGATCAACTGGACATGGTCAAAGGCAGCGCGTTTCTGGAAGCGGCGGCGAAGCCGGACCTGATTCTGGATCTCGATCCTCGCGCTCCCAATCTGGAAGGATATTTGTTTCCCTCTACGTACCGGATGACGCGCCGGACCACCGCCGACCAGCTTTGCCGGGCAATGACGCTCGAGTTTCGAAAAAGATGGGCGTCGCTGGGAGGTCCGGCTCAAGGCGCGGATGTTCATCAGATCGTCACGCTGGCTTCACTGGTAGAGAAGGAAACCGCGATACCGGAGGAGCGGCCTGTCATTGCATCGGTGTTTTTGAACCGGATCCGGATGGACATGCCGCTGCAATGCGATCCGAGCACGGTGTATGCCGCATTGCTTCAGAATAAGTATCGCGGTGTGATTCACAGGTCGGATTTGGCGAGCACAAATCCATACAACACATACGCTCACACGGGCCTGCCGCCTGGGCCTATCGCGAATCCGGGAATTCAGTCTTTGAATGCCGCGCTGCGCCCTGCCGCCACAAACTATATTTACTTCGTAGCGAAGCCGGACGGCTCCGGCTCGCACCACTTCTCAGCCACTCTGGCTGAGCATGAAAAGGCTGTTTTGGCATACCGGCAAAGGGGCCACTAAAGGCGCTCTTTCGGCGTCAGAGCGCGGCAGTTTTGCCGGCGGGAACCAATACCGCTGACATCGAGCCCTTTGACTTAGGCATCCTCGGATCTGCTCCGTAGCCTTGTATCTGGTCACGCGCGAATTCGGCCTCGGGACGCTCGCACGTAATTACAATTGTCCGCCCGGTTGTATCCACTTCAACTGCATGCTGGAAAGCCGCATCCAAGGAAAGGAAAAAAAGTTTCTGCAGCATTTCGATTACGTAATCGTAGGTATGTTCGTCGTCGTCCAACAGCACGACGTGGAATAAATGTCCGTGTTCCTCGCCCGTTTCCTCGCCGGTGGAAGGGCGTATTGAGGGCGTGACAGCGGTGCTCTGCATAGCGACAGCGATGATTTTATTGGAACATTCGGGCGTGAGTGTACGCAAGCTCAAGCAGATCGCCCGGGCAACACATCACATTTCCTGGTAAACTATCTTCGTAATCTCCAATAAGGGGGCGCAACGGATTCGACGGGATCGAATCGTTGTGTGAAGGCGTGTCGGGTTCCGAGCTCCCGTAAAACGATCGGAAAACAACAACTGCCAATAACACGCAGTTTGCATACGCTGCCTAATTTAATTAGGTAGCCGCTCGCGGGTAATGAGCCTGCGCGTTGCCCGGTGAGCGTCATTTTGCAGGATAGGCACCAGACTTCGGTCCGGAGTCATGGGCCGAGATCAATCGGACTAGGAGACGGTCGCTCTTGCCGGTTTTATAGGCCGCCGCTGAACAAACAGAACCGGATACACACGTAGGCTTTACACGGCGGACTTTCTCGGACGCGGGTTCAACTCCCGCCGCCTCCACCAAGGCTCCATCGATCAGCCCTGTCGGGATGGTTACTCTGGGTTCCGGCTCGCATTAACCGTTTTGGCCGCAATCAACTTCGCTCGGAATTTCGCAGCTTTCTCCGGCTCTTTCAAAGCATCGTAGACCGCAATAAGATCATCCCGCGCTTCCTGAATGCGTGCCGGATACGCGCTCGGCTGACTCATTAAGATCGGGTACCCGGACGTAAGATATTTCTCAGCTTCTCCATAGCGCTTCTCGTGCAATAACACGCTGCCCAAGCAAATTTCGACCACTCCGACGCTCACATTGCCCGTAAGCGGCCGAGCTGTGAATGAGGTCACCGCCTCGCGGTAGAGCGGCTCCGCACGGGCATATTGCCGCTCCTTTACGTATACGTCTGCCAGATGGGACTTGATCATGGCAGTCTGAATATTTTCGTCGCCGAAAGCGGTCGTGTAGATTCGGAGAGCGCGACTGAAGTCGGATTCAGCCGGACTGAGATTGCCGCGCTTAAGGGCGAGCTTACCGAGCGTATCAAGCGTGAAGCCTACCGTCGGATGCTCCTTTCCCAAGGTTTGTTCCTGACTTTCGAGGACATGCTGCAAGAGCGGTTCTGCTTCGGCGAGCTTATTTTCTTGGATCAGAATCAAACCAAGCATGCTTGAGAGCTCAATGGTTTCGGTGTTATTGGGGCCGTACCACGCCGTCAAAATTTCTTCGGCTTGACGATAATCTGTCTCGGCCTTCGGAAAGCGGCCAAGGCTTACCTCCGTGGTTCCAATATTGGCGAGGTCCTCGGCTACTCTGGGGTACGATTTTCCGTACCTTTGGCTGTCCAATGCCAGAGCCCTGCGATTCAGCGACTCGGACAATTCGTAATGTCCAGTGAAGTGCTCTGCTATTGCCAGCGCAGTCAGACTTTCGAGGAGATTGTCTGTCGCTTCGTCCCCGGATGGTTGGATTTTGACGAGCGGCTCAAGGATGCGAATCGCTTTATCGTAGGAGCCTCGTTGCACGAGCACCCGGCCCAGCACGGATTTAGCTTCGACCACGACCGGATCGTCTGCCGACCGGTTTTGGCTCGCGAAGCTCAATGCCTTCTCAACGAGCCGCTCGGCCTCTTTAGGTTGCGACTGATCGCCGCGCAACGCGCCCAATTGGAGAAGGCCGTCGATTACCTTTGGATCGTCGGGAGCGAGCGCGCCTTTCATCTTGTCCAGTGCGGCGCGAAGCAAGCCGTCCGCGTTCTGATAGCGGCCAAGCAGCCGGTACATCCGCCCCAAGGTTTCATAGAGTTCGGCTTGGGTTTCCGGATCGGCATTCAGGAGGGACGCTTCCCGCACGCCGCGATCCAGCAGTGTCACTACGCTGAGATCATGCGATGGACCGGCTTCCTTATCGCCAGCGCCGAACAGATTCATCATGAACTGCTGAATACGCTGCGTACGAGCGGCTTGCGTCAACGCAGCATCGCGCGCCGTCTCCAGACGAACGGTGTAAAAACTTACCAGGGCCGCGATTAAAAGAAAGGCCGCCGCCGAAGCAGCCACGGGCTTGCTGTTCCGACGCAGGAACTTGGCGGCGCGATATGCCAACGTATCGGGCCGGGCTCTCAAAGGCTCGCCCTTTAGATAACGATCGATGTCCTGGGTCAACTCCACAACTGAGTGATATCTCCGCTGGACATCCTTTTTGAGCGCCTTAAGACACAACACGTCCAAGTCGTTCCAGGCCGACTTGCCGGCTTGAATGCGGCGTGGCGAGGCCGATGGTTTTTCAGGTTCGCGTTCGCCGGTGATGATCGTTTCCGCCTCGCCTGGCGTGCATTCTTCGAGATGGTAGGGAGGCTTTCAGGCCAGCGACTTATACAGGATGACGCCAAGAGCATAGACATCCGTGTACACTCCGACGGGCTCGCGGCGTATCTGCTCCGGCGCCGCAAACGCCGGAGTAAAGCGCAACTGAGTCTGTATGGCAGGCTCGTCCGGATTTTCCAAATGTTTCGAAATCCCGAAATCCAGAAGCTTGGGCGTCCCATCATCCCTGACCAGGATGTTAGAGGGCTTCAAATCCAAATGAATGACCGCACGGCCGTGCGCATATTGAACGGCTTCACATACGGTGCGAAAAAGCGCCATCCGTTTCTCCAACGAGCAGCTCTGCTTGCGGACATACTCGTCGATCGGCGTACCCTCGACGTATTCCATAGCGAACCACGGCGTTCCGTCCGGACGCACGCCGTGATCATAAAGCCGGCCAATAAATGGATGCTCCAACGTGGCGAGCATTTTTATCTCGCGCGTAAAGCGCTCAGCGAGGTCCGGCTCAAACCAGACCTGGCGTAAAAACTTGATGGCGACACGGCGTCCGGCCGTCACATCTTCGGCCAGATAAACCTCGCCCATGCCTCCGCGCCCGATCGGCTTCAAGATGCGGTAGGAATCGAAATCGCCGATCGCCAGCGTCTCTGGGTAAGCATCGAAGATACGGCCGGCCAGATCGTATAAATCGCAATCGAGGATCGACATCTGATTCAGGCGAGTGCTTGTCCGGAGCCGATTTTGCTCGTCAGGCGCGCTTTGGCATCATGCCACTCACGTTCCACCGATCTCTTTGAAAAGCCAAGCGCTGCCGCCGTTTCATCCACAGTCATTCCAAGCAGAAAGCGGCATTGAACGACACGAGCCTGGGCGGGATTCTCACGTTCGAGTCCTTCAATCGCGTCGGCAATTGTGATGGCGTCCTCGATGGGCAGATCCGGCTTGTCGGGTGAACTGGCAATTGCGCGTTTTTGAGCGCCCTTACGGCGCGCGGCGTCGATTAGAATCTGGTGCATCGCATTGGCGAAGATCGCGATGACTTCGTCATAAGATCTGGTCGTGAGGTCGGGCGGGTCTTTCCGCAGTTTGAGATATGCCTCATGCGCCAAAGCGGTCGGGCTCAGGGTCGGATTTGTACCACTCCAGCGCACACGTGCAGCCAGGCGACGTATTTTGTCGTAAAGGCGGGTGAACAGTTCGTCTAAGAGCTGCCGGTCACCGGCATTCGCGCCTGCTGCATGCTCCTCCGAATCTGCCGGGTCTTGAGACGGGCTCAACATGGCGGGCTTTCCTCCTGAATTGCGTAATTGCTCTGTGAAGGTTCGCGAACTAAACCGCTTGCCTTTTTTCGAGATCGTATCAGAAATGGAGCAAACTAATGACTGAATTTAAAAAGAGCCGGACGTTTTGCCGCGCCGCGCGGCTCTCTGTGTTCGCTGTGGGCATTACTGCCTTCTGCGCAGTTCTCGCGTACGGACAAGTGGAGGATGCTGCTTCGCCCGAAGCAACAACACCACCGCCTCCCTATGCGCTGATGCAGTATTCCACCTTGACCGGTTCCGGAAACACCATAACGGCAGTCCGTGTACCGATTGTCACCTCGACCGGGACTATTTATAAGAACATCACGTTGTTATTTAACGTGGACTCATCAGGCAATTTGACCCTGGCGAGTGGTTACCCGAAATTTGTCGTTTCCGCGCCTTCTATAACATCCTCCTTTAAGGCGGGTCCCTATGTCGGGCCAACGACACTCTGTAGCAACATGATCATTAATATCGCCGGGCCTGGCGTAGCGCCTGGCGGTGCGACAGAATGGACGTTAGCCGCGGGAAGCGGAGCGGGTTCATGCACCTATCCGGACAGCGCTACCTGGTATGTTGGATCGCTTGCGACCAGCCCGCTGGCAGCGCGGCTTAAGGCCGCCGGGATCACATCGACAGCCTGGAGCTACGGTGTCGGTGGAACGCCGTACGGCGGCAATTGGGGGCAGAACTCATTACTCGGGTTCAGCCAGATCGGACGTACCCTCACGATTATGAGCTTTACAAGTTACGGCAAAGATTATAGCGAACCGGTTGCTCAGATAACTTACACGCTTTCGCAATAAGAACGCGATCCGCCCGGGCATTGGGGCAGTTGCTCGGGACTGCCCCAACTTCCTATTTCAATTCCTTTAACTGCGATCCAGGCGGCTGATTCAGCACAAATTTTTCCGGTGTCACGGTGCCGCCGTTCACTTTCATGTCCAGCACCTTCAACTCAACTTCGTATCCGTCCTGCGGCCGTTGAATGTCTATATCGGCGGCAAACAATTTCCCGTTATAGAATTTCCAATCGCCATATTTAGTGTCGCTGACGATATTGCCATTGTTATCGAAAGTCTTTTGCTGGTTGATCTGCAGTGTATAGCGATCAAAGTAGACGTTTCGAACCAGCCGCAACTGATCCCCCTTTTTCTGCAACATCATCAAGATGTAGACCGCCTTTGTTTCATTCGTGTCGTCTTCGAACACAGTGAGGGCACCCGGTTCCGGAGGCCTGATCAATAAGGCATTGAGAAACGCCACGGGCCGCAAATTCTCGAGTTTGTTCTTCGAGTTCGCCGGTGCGTCATTCTGGCCGACAAAAAACTGGTTTTTTAAAGGAATTGATACGCGGAAATCATTACCGGTCGAAAA
>DAISJE010000189.1:0-8109 GCA_036821665.1 Bryobacteraceae bacterium
CCAGTTGAAATTATCGGTGATCCACCCGCCCAGCGTGGGCCCGATCGCCGGAGCTGTCACCACCGCCACACCGTAAATCGCAAAAGCCATGCCACGCTGCTGTGGCAGGAACGTATCAGCGAGAATGGCCTGCTCGCTGGGTTGCAACCCGCCGCCGCCGATTCCCTGCAGCACGCGGAACAGAACCAGGAAACCCAGGGTGGGTGCAACTCCGCATAGAAAAGAACTGAGCGTGAATAGCGCCACGCAGGTCATATAAAAACGCTTCCGGCCGAGAAGCACCGAGAACCAGCCGCTGAGTGGGAGGATAATCGCGTTCGAAACGAGATAAGAAGTAAGGACCCAGGTTGCCTCATCTTCGCTGGCTGAAAGTCCGCCGGCGATATGCGGTAGCGCCACGTTTGCAATGCTCGTATCCAGCACTTCCATGAAGCTGGCAAGCGTCACCGTGAGCGCAATCAACCACGGGTTAAATCTGGGCCTCCACTGCGGCTGCGCGCCCTGATTTTGCGTCCGTGCCGCAGGCACGGTCTCGGTAGCGCTTGGCATGGCGAAAAACTAATACGCGTTATTGGTGCCGCTATTCAGCAGTACAGTCGGCTCCACCGACATACCTGGCAACAGCGAATGGTCGCGATCTTCGCCGGGCTCCAGCAGAATCTTAACCGGAATGCGTTGCACAACCTTCACATAGTTTCCAGTCGCGTTTTCCGGTGGCAACAAACTGAATTTCGCGCCTGACGCTGCTGCAATACTATCGACGTGGCCGCGATACTTGCGACCGCCATACGAATCGACTGAAATCTCCACCTTCTGTCCCACCCGCATATTCTTCAGTTGCGTTTCTTTGAAATTTGCCGTCACCCAGACATCGTCCAGCGGAACTAGCGCCATGATCTGCTGCCCGGTTGACACGTGCATGCCGGGTTCGGCGTTCTTGCGGCTGACAATTCCGTCCACCGGTGCGCGAAGCGTCGTGTAACTCAAGTTCAATTGCGCCTGATCGACATTGGCCTGGGCCTGCTGCACTTGCGCTTGCGCCTGCTTGTATCGGGCTTGGCTGACGGCCACTTGTTTCGGCTGGACTTGCTGGCTCTGATGCTGCTGAACGCGGGCCGACGTAAGGCGAGCTTTCGCCTGATTCAGTTCGGCCACTGCCTGATCGAGATTATGTTGCGCCGCGACCACGTCCGCTTTTCCGGAATCGACCTGGGCGCGGTTCGATTCGGCAGCAGCTACCGCGGCATCATAATCCTGTCTCGAAATCTCATCCTTGGTTACCAGGTCCCTGAACCGTACGAGATCTTTTTCGGCCTTTACAAGGTTCGCCTGTTTCTGGGCCAGCGCGGCATTCGATGAATCGAGGCGTGCGCGCGCCGCGTTAATTGCCTGTTGCGCAGCCGCCACCGCAGCCTGGCTTTCTTCGGTCTGCGCCGAACTGGTGCTCACTAAAGTCCGTGTGTTGATCGTCGTCAGAGGAACGTTCACGCTCGATTCCGTCGTATTTGCTTCCGCCGTTGCAAATTGAGCGCGTGCTTGCTGGAGCGCCACTTGAAAATCGGCTGGATCGAGCCGCACCAGTTCCTGGCCCGCTTTGACCTGCTGATTATCGTTTACCAGTACGGAAATAATCGTGCCGTTGACACGCGGGCTGATGGGAATGACGTGGCCGTCCACCTGGGCGTCGTCGGTCGATTCGCGAACTGAGTAGTAGGCATAAATGGGAATAGCGACGATGATTCCGACCACAACCAAAGCCAAAATGACAAATCGGATCGCTCGTTTTCGCCGCGGCGTCGCAGATCCCCTTTTGTGCGAATCGTCCGTGTGGCGCTGCTCGCCGTGATTACCGCCTTGATCCTGATTTTGACTTTCCTGCTGTTCTTGAACCTCTGGCATACTTTAGATTTCTCCCACTACCCGACTGTCGGGTAACTTATCGATTCTTCCCTCTCGCCGTCCACTGTGTGCGCGGTAATACTGGTCCGGACCTTTTGTAAGAGTTGGAGCAGAGACTCCTTTTCGCTCGCCGGCAAATCCTGAAGCAGAGTCTTCATTCTCCGATAGTGGACCGGCATAAATTCGTCCAGGAGAGCCTCCGCCTTCTTCGTGATCCGCGCGTAGCGCGCCCTGCGGTCCTGGACGTCGACTACGCGCTTCACAAAACCCTTCTTCTCCAGGTGATCGATCAGTCCTGTAATGTTGGCTCGGCTCACCAATAAAAGCTCTCCCAGATCGTGGAGTTGCATTCCCTCCTCCGGGCCATGCCGCAGTAGCATCAGAATGTTTAGCGTCGATTTGGAAAGGCCATATTCGGCCATCAACCGTCCCAGGCTCTGCAAAAGTAGATCGTAGGTGTAGAGAAGGTTCAAGACCAGTTCGGCAGACGGCAGATCGAAGCTCTCGTACCGCGGCCCGGCCTCGCGAAGCCGATCGCGATAGTACGCGCCCCGGCGATCATTCTGCACATTCGTTCGATTCGGAGAAAATAGTAAAGTTCCTAATTATTTTGATATTCTTGGGTTCGAAATCAAAAAAACGCCGATGCGCGCATGCTGAAACGCATCCAACAAACAAATGCTAAGGACAGTGTTTGCACTTTGCCTGCTAGGGAGTATGGCGGCCGTTCTCCCGGGGGCCGAACTGCAAGGCTTGGTCGTCGACTGGAAATGCGCGAAGCACATTGTTCGCGATGGACGCGAAAAGACCTTTCGCAATGATCGGAGCTGTCGCCTGATGAAAGACTACCAGCGGCCCAACTACGGCCTAATCACCGATGACAAGAAATTCTATCGACTCGACGATCCGGGCAACCACCGCATTCTCGAATTGCTACGGAACACGCACGACAAGGACAACCTTAAAGTTGTAGTAACTGGAGAAATCGATGGCGACGTCGTGAAAGTAGCGAATATTACAATGTTGTAGCTTCCTCGCAATTCCCTTCCGGAAGCGTGAAGAAAAATGTCGAACCCTCGCCCGGCTTCGATTCGAGCCATATGCGCCCCTCTAGCGATTGCACGATGCGCCGGCAAGCGGAAAGCCCGAGGCCGCTGCCTTCATATCGTGATTGCCCGTGCAATCGTTTAAACGGTTCAAAAATCTTGTTGTGATAACGCGGATCGATTCCGATGCCGTTGTCTCGAATCGAAAACACCCACTCTCCCTGTCCCCGTGACGCGGAAATATGAATTTGAGGTGTGTTTTCGCCGCGATACTTTATGGCATTGCCAATGAGATTTTGAAACAGCCTCAACATTGCACTCTTATTAACACGTATTACTGGCAACTGATCGATGGTGACCTTGGCCCCGCTTTCTTTGACCGCCTGGTCGAGGTTCGCAATTGCGAGTTGAGCAACCGCTCCTGAATCAATTCGCGGGCTCTCTTCCTGCGTTGTGTTGCATGCCTTCGCGAATTCTAAGATGTCTCGAATGAGTTGACTCATCTGTTCAACACACTTCACCACTAAAGCGAGGGGTTCCGTCGATTTTGGATCCAGGCTTTCGCCGCAGCGGCGTAGGAACAATTGGGTCATCGCTCCTATCGTGTGTAGCGGCGCCTGAAGATCATGAGATGCTGCGTGGGCAAAGCACTCCAAGCCTTCATTCAATCGCAGCAACTCTCGCGTACGACTCTCCAGCGCTGCAGTCAAATTCTTTTCGTCGTCGATGTCGGAACAGACGCCAAACCATTTTTCAACTTTGCCGTCGGAACCCACCGCTGGTTTAGCGTGCCACTTGAACCATCTGTACGCGCCATCGGCCCTACGTAGTCGAATGCTGGTCCCAAACTCAACAGGAATTTTTAAACGCATGGACAACTCAGCCTCCATGCGAGCCCTGTCATTTGGATGTATAAGGTCCAGCCAACCATGTTCAACCAATTCGGACATTTCTCTGCCGCTGTATTGGCTGAAATGTCCATTTAAGTACTCGACCCCGCCGTCGCCGGTCGCCGTAAACAAGATCTCAGGTACGGTCGCGGCGATCATTTCGAGCTTAGACTCGGTCTCTTGCAGATCCATCAATGATTGCTTGAGCCGTCTGGTCGCCCGATGGAAACGGTGAATGATGGCGACCATGAACAGACCCAACGCGGCGAATAGAACCAGCATGATGGAGTCGCCCGGCGCGTCGTGAATGAACCAGGTGTAGCGTGGCTCAATAAACAAATAGTCGCAAGCAGGCAGGCTCAAAAACGTCGCGACGACTCCAGCCACAGCGCCGCCATAGAGTGCCGCCATTACAGCCCCTATCGCAAAGAAGAGAAATGGCCCATGAGTCGTTAATACTGGTTCCAAAGAAAGCCGCGCTATGGTCGCCAGCGCCACCGCTACCAGCCCAATGATAAAAGGGCTCTGTAGATCTCGCAGGAATCGAACTGTCGCCATCCTTCCGCTTGGAGTCTGAGCACCAACTATGTTCATCACGCCGGCCATTACGAAATGGAAGCACAAGAAATCAGGGGCGTCAAGACATTTCGTGCAAAACAATTCCTCTACACGATCCCAGCCCGATCCTTGTAAACCCGTCTCGTTCGCAATATCCGGTCAGAATCACTTCATCGCCATCGTTTAGGAAGGTGCGTTCTTCACCCGTAGGCAAACGCAGCGGTTCCGAACCCTTCCACGTCATCTCGAGAAGGCAACCGCGGTTCTCCTTCGCCGGCCCCGAAACCGTGCCGCTTGCGATCAGATCTCCCGGACGCAGCGGACATCCGTTTACGCTGTGATGCGCCACCATTTGCGCCAACGTCCAGTACATTGTCTTGAATGATCCACGGCTGATTCGAACGGGTTCCGCCATCGAGGATGATCGCAGCCACACTTCGAGGGTGATGTCAAAAGCGTCAGGACGATCGGGTTGCAGATAGGGCAGCACTGGAATCTGCCGTTCAGCAGCCGTTACGCGAAACGGCTCGAGCGCCTCGATCGTGATCATCCATGGAGAAATAGACGTCGCAAAATTTTTCGCCAGGAACGGGCCGAGTGGTTGGTACTCCCAACGCTGGATATCTCGCGCCGACCAGTCGTTCACCAGGCACACGCCCCCAATGTGCTCCTCGGCTTCGGCAATCGGAATTGGCATTCCGCTTTCATTGCCTGGCCCCAGGAACGCTCCCAATTCGAGTTCATAGTCGAGTTCTTTCGATGGCCCAAAGCGCCCTTCTCCCAACTGTCCACGTGGCCGCCGGATCGCGGTCCCACTGAGTACGATCGAAGAAGAGCGTCCATGATACGCCACCGGCAGATGACGGTAATTGGGAAGCAATGCGTTGTCTGGCCTGAACATGCGGCCGACATTGGTTGCGTGATCTATTGAGGCATAGAAGTCGGTGTAATCGCCGATCACTGCCGGCAGGAGCATTTCGCATTCAGACTGCGGCTTTAGCTCCTGCTTCGCCGCTCCACGTTCCAAGGCTTTGCTGATTGATCGCCGCAGGTCTCTGCGTTGGGCGGCGCTCAAACTCAAATAGCTGTTTAAGTTCTGGTCGTCCAGCCAGGCGCGCACATCCAAAATCGAATCGCCGATTGCTACTCCGATCCGGGGCCGTGCATCTTTGGAAGTTCGAAATACCCCGAGTGGCAGATTCTGAATGGGAAAATCGCACCCCGGACTATTCGCCGATTCTACCCAGCTCCGCAGCTTTGGATCGTGAGTCTCATCGATCATGAGCTCTCGAGCCAGGATAGATAGTAATCGCCGTCTTCGATCTCCAGCGCTTGCCGGCTCACCTGCAAGCCGCGAAACGTGTCGAGCATAACTGCCAGTTCATTCGTCTGCTTTTGTCCGATCGACGCTTCCGTGCGCCCCGGCTGAGGACCATGCGCCAGACCGTCCGGGTGCAGCGTAATCGAACCGTACTCAATGCCCTTCCGGCTCATGAACTCTGAATTGGCGTAATAGAGCACTTCATCCGACATGACATTCGAGTGCGTGTACGGCGCGGGCACTGCCTCCGGATCAAAGTCAAATGGCCGTGGGCAAAACGAACAAACCACAAAGCCATCACCTTCGAATGTTTGATGTGTCGGCGGTGGCAGATGGAAGCGGCCCACTCTGGGCTCGAAATCGTGAATATTGAGCGCCCACGGATAGTAATAGCCGTCCCATCCGATCACGTCGAATGGATGGTAGGCGAGAATCATTTCCGTCAGGTGATTCTCTTTCTTCACAAGAAGCTTGAAATCGCCCTTCTCGTCGTGTGTCTCCAGATTCTGCGGAAGGCGGATATCGCGCTCTGAATAGGGACTCGATTCCATCAATTGCCCGTATTCGTTGCGATACCGCCGCGGCGGCCGAACGTATCCGGCGCTTTCAATCGCGAGCAGGACGCGCTGCGCCGACGCGAAGCGGTAACGATGCACGATGCCGCGCGGGATTACGAGATAATCGCCGTTTGCGAACGGGAGGCTGCCAAAAGGCGATTCCAGTACGCCTTCGCCTTGGCTGACGTATACAATCTCATCGCCTTGCGCATTCCGATAAAAATCGGACGTTTCGGCTGCAGGCCGCACGATCGAAATCGAAACGTCGTGATTAAAGAGAATCGGAATGCGACCCGCAAACACGTCGCCCGTTTGATTCAAATGCGCGGTTCGAAAGTGCCGGTGACGAAGCGGCTCCCGCGGTGCAGGGTCCCATTTCAGCTCTTTTATGGTCCGCAACGCGCGTACCGCCGTCGGCCGGCGAACATGATAGAGAAGCGATGACGGCCCCGTGAAGCCCATGTTACCCATCAACTCCTCTGCGTATAACCCACCGTTTGGACACCGGTAAACCTTGTGTCGCTTTGACGGGATCTGGCCGAGATGATGATAAACCGGCATCCGACGTCCTCTAGCTCAATTTTATAAAATATAGGTGCATAAGCGCCGCGCGCACACGGCGGATCGGAGAATCATTCTGATGCCGGAAGTCATTGAGCGAACGGAACAGGCGGCCGGGCAGACGGACTTCCTGCCCATTCAAGGAACCGATCACCTCGAATTTTACGTCGGCAACGCCAAACAGGCCGCTTACTTTTACCGCACTTGCCTTGGTTTCAATCTGATCGCCTATCGCGGTCCGGAGACCGGCACACGCGATCGAGTCTCTTACGTTCTCCAACAGAATAAGATTCGCTTTGTCCTCACCACTCCTCTGCAAGCCAAAACCGAAATCTCCGAACACGTTTTGCGGCATGGCGATGGTGTGAAATCCATCGCGTTATGGGTTGACGATGCTCGTTCGGCCTGGCAGGAAACAACCGCCCGCGGGGCGACCGGTGTCCAAAGTCCGTTCCTAATCGAAGACCAGTTCGGATCGGCGCAGCTCTCATCCATTGCGCTTTACGGCGACACGATTCACACCTTTGTCGAACGCCGCAATTATAACGGCTGCTTTCTTCCCGGATTCGTGGCAACCGAACAGCCCGATCTGATTGCGCGCCCAACCGGTTTACTCCACATCGATCACGTTGTCGGAAACGTCGGCTGGGGAGAAATGAACACCTGGGTTCGTTTCTATGAGCATGTCATGGGCTTCCGCATGTTCAAGCACTTCGACGATCAGGATATTTCAACCGAATACTCCGCTCTGATGTCGAAGGTGATGACAAACGGCAACGAGCGAATTCGTTTTCCCATCAATGAACCGGCTGAAGGCCGCCGCAAATCTCAGATCGAGGAGTATCTCGATTTTTACGGTGGTCCCGGAGTGCAGCACATCGCCATGGCAACGGCCGATATCATCAGCACGGTAACAGCTCTTCAGGGGCAGGGTTTGGAGTTCCTTTCCGTTCCCACCACCTACTATGAAGACCTGACCGCTCGGGTTGGCCGTGTCGACGAACCGATCGAGGAACTAGCACGCCTTGGCATTCTGGTTGACCGGGACGACGAAGGCTACATGCTGCAAATTTTCACGAAGCCCGTTGAGGACCGGCCCACGCTTTTCTTTGAGATCATCCAGCGCAAAGGCAGTAGAAGCTTCGGTAAGGGAAACTTCAAAGCATTGTTCGAAGCCATCGAGCGCGAGCAAGCCCGCCGCGGCAACCTGTAAAATTTCGTGGCGTACGCTTGAGCGTGCCGCCGTGGGCTTCAGCCCACGGTAGCGAGGCTGAAGC
>DAISJE010000190.1:0-8037 GCA_036821665.1 Bryobacteraceae bacterium
AGGCGACCAGTATTGGCGATCCAGCAGCGCGTCCGCAACGCGTGAAAAGGGTTGATCCATGCGAATGACGAAACTTCCGGCAGAAAATGTTTCTTTTCGCGGAGCGGCGGTACTTGGCTTGTCATCTTCGTGCTCGGGGTGCGCTGGAGGCGGGATTGTTACTGTGGCAGATTCTTCCAAACGGTGTATCTCGACATGTTGGGCTGCGAGTACTCTGAGAAGCTGCGTCTGCCGGTTCATAGCACCTTCATTCGCCTGCAAAACATAGGCGGCCGGCCCGGCATCCTGCGGCTTCTGGATAGAGCGTTTGCTCTTAACGTAAAAATCCTCGAGAAAGCGCCTGCTATTACGTGCAAAATACGAAAGCGTCGAAAGCAGCGCAGTTTCTTCGTAGTTGTTGTTATCGCGCTGCGACCAAAGCACCGTCGGATATGGCGGATTCTGCCGGTACCACGTCCGCGAGTATTCGTCCGGAGATAAAATGCGCTTTTCGGTATCGGCACCGCCGTTGCCGAATGTTTCATACAGCCGGCTGATGCCGTTATGCATTCCGGCCAGGAACATTAAATAACCGGGGCTCCACGTATCGAAATCTCCGTGTGTAAACGCGCCGGGCATTCCGAATTTCTCCATTTGCCGCATGTTGTCCGAAGCCAGACTCGCCCATTCATCGGCTAGCATTGGATCGATCCATGCGTTATATGGCCCATCGCCGACCGTGTTGTCGTATAGAAACGGCACGGATTCATGCAAGTCGTGCAGCACTAACGCATGCCAGCTTAGGTACGTATTGAGAACGTTGTTCGTGAGATTGAGGGTCATTGCCATCGCGTCGCGATTGTTATCGTGAGCGACGTAGTGTCCCCAGTACAGAAGGTGCGGCCAATTCTCGCCGGGATGAGCCTTGTGCCATTTATACAGGTCGACCATCCGATCCCTGCCGTCCACCTCCACCACCGGCGTAATCAGAGTAACCATGTGCGTACGGATGTATTGAATGTACGGAGAATCGTCAACCGCAAGCCGGTAAGCAAGCTCCATGAGAGCGGTGGGCGCGCCGGTCTCAGGCGAGTGGATGGTTCCGGTAATGTAATAAACCGGAAATGACTGCGCGACCAGTCCCTCCGCTGTCGCGTCGTTCATCCCAATCGTGCGCGGGTCAGCGAGCTTTGCAAGCCGGGTATCGTTCTCCTTGACCTTTGCCAGCAGCGTTTCATCGGCCACTGCCGCCGCGATCATCTCTCTTCCTTCCTCTGTGCGCCCGATACGGAAGACTTTCACGCGGGGCGTGCTAGCGGCAAGCAATCGGAAATAGCGATACACGTCTTCCGCATAAGGAAGCCTGTCGGGTGCGCCGGCAATATCGCCCAGTACCTTAGCGGGCGTCGGCACCGACTTTGATGCCGGAAGGTAATTCGTCAAAGGCGAATTAAGCGATGTCTCCGTTGTGTATTTCTGAATGCGCTGTGTGTACCATGTGTCTACCTGTTGCGCCGGATCGCGCTTGAATTGCGAATTCCCGTCCGTTTGTGCACCGGCCGTAGATACGGCCATTACCGCAAGTGCCACGACAGAAAATAAAAATCGGAATTGTT
Source organism: Bryobacteraceae bacterium (assembly GCA_036821665.1). Taxonomy (GTDB): domain Bacteria; phylum Acidobacteriota; class Terriglobia; order Bryobacterales; family Bryobacteraceae; genus Bog-105. The sequence goes on from DAISJE010000190.1 coordinate 1,596, forward strand.
GCATTTTGAAAGGTTGCCTAGTGTATACCACGAATACACTTCTCGGCGATCATTTCACCGATAGGAATCGCGGATGTCGCGGCCGGGGACGGAGCATTGCATACGTGAAGCATCCGTTCCGTCTGGACAAACAAGAAATCGTGGACCAATGTCCCATCTCGCATCACCGCCTGTGCGCGAATTCCAGCCGTTGCGGGAAGCAGGTCATCCAGCTTCAGATCCGGACAATACTTACGGCACTGCTCTAGATATCCAGGCTTCCAAAGCGAATTGCGCATTTCGAGCATGCCCGATTTCAGATGCGCTGCAATCGTCCTCCAGAACCCGCCGAAGGCGCCATATTCCGCTACGTCCTTCAGCCGAAATGAAAACTTCGGATAACCTTCGCGTGCAAAACCGAGCACGGCGTTTGGACCGACGGTAATGCTGCCATCGATCATGCGGGTCAGGTGAACGCCAAGGAACGGGAGGTCCGGGTCTGGAATGGGATAGATGAGGTGCCGCACGATAGCATTCTTGCTCGCGGGAAGCCGGTAGTACTCACCGCGAAAGGGTACAATCTGATGATCGATCTTCAAGCCGGCCAGCTTCGCCAGACGGTCCGACTGAAGGCCGCCACAAGCGATCAGTTGTCTGGCAGTCCACTGCCGCTCGCCCGCGCTAACGGCGACGTTGTTGGCCGTTTCTTCAATTTTGGAGACGCAGGCGTCGAAAACTATCTCGGCCCCTGCTGCAATCGCCATGCGGCCCATGGCCTCGCAGACCTGCTTATAGTCGACGATTCCGGTGGCTTCGATAAAAAGCGCGCCCGTACCTACGATGTTCGGTTCGCGGCGTCTTAATTCCGCCGCATCCAGACGTTCGACCTCCACGCTATTCTTTCTTGCGCGCTCGAACAGCGCGTCCATGCGCTGGCTTTCCAAAGGATTCGTCGCAACCAGCAGTTTGCCGCAGACCTCAAACGGTATGCTGTGCTGCTGGCAGAAGCTCTTGGTCGCAAGCGCGCCGCGGCGGCAAAGCTCCGCCTTCAGGCTTCCCGGGGCGTAATAAATTCCGGAATGAATGACCCCGCTGTTGTGACCTGTTTGGTGTCGGGCAAGGCCGCTCTCCTTTTCCAGAATGACGATACTCGATCCGGGCCGCGCTTCAAGCAAAGCCCTTGCAGTGGCGAGTCCGACGATTCCGCCACCAATTACGCAGTAATCAAAGATCATGAGATGAGCTGCAAGAACAAGTATCAGATAAGCTCATTTCGTGCAGCTATCCACTCCAGGAGTTCCCCATTCTTTCCTATCGCGCCGTGGCTTTCTCTGGACCGCTTCGGGCCTGTGTGGCACAATTCCGGCGCTGGCAAACCCAAAGCAGACGTCGCGCGCACCCGCTGGCCAGCCCATTCTGGCTTGCGTCGGCACGTACAGCTCGCCACAGGGTCCCGAAGGCAGCAAAGGGCGCGGGCAAGGAATCTACTTATTCGAGATGAATCCCGCAACCGGAGCGCTCTCACAGCGTGAAGTCACGCCTGACGATTCCAATCCATCCTGGCTCGCGCTAAATAAATCGAAAACACGTCTTTACGCCGCGAATGAACTTCCAAATTTCTCAGCCTCCGTCAGCGCCTTCTCCGTCGATCGCTCAAATGGTCATTTAACCCTGCTCAATAGCGTCAGTTCCGAAGGAGCCGGCCCGGCGCATTGCAGCGTCCATCCATCCGGAAAATTTGTTTTAGTCGCCAATTACGCCGGTGGCACCATCGCGGTGCTTCCCATCGACTCAGACGGAAAACTGGGACCGGCAACCGATGTGAAAGCCGATCAGGGGCCGGTCGGTTCGGCTCACGCCACCAGTGCGCCTCCTGGCAGCTTCGCCATCAGCGGTCATGAGCGGCCTCATGCTCACATGATTGAGTCCGACCCGTCCGGCCGGTTTGTGCTCTCAACCGACTTAGCACTGGATCGAATCTATGTCTGGAAATTTGACGTCGATTCCGGCAAGCTATCCCCGAACGATCCTCCGTTCGTATCGCTCCCGTCGGGAGATGGCCCGCGCCATTTCGCCTTCCATCCAAACGGCCGCTTTCTGTACTGTCTGCAGGAAGAAAGCTCTACTCTGGTCACCTTCGACTATGACGGAGCGGACGGGACACTGAAAGCGAAACAAACGTTGTCAACGTTACCGAAAGGATTCACAGGCACAAACTTCACATCCGAAATCGCTATTTCCCCCGATGCGAGGTTCGTTTATGCAGCGAATCGACTGCACGACAGTATCGCCTTTTTCTCAATCGGTCCGTCCGGCACATTGACCTATATCGGAGAGGAGTGGACTCGTGGCGATTACCCGCGCGGTTTCACCATCGACCCCACCGGGCGGTTTCTTTACTCATGCAACCAGCGTAGCGACGCGGTTACGTGTTTCCGCATTAATCACGGAACCGGAGGTCTTGCGTTCACCGGGCAATACACGCCGGTAGGAACACCGGCAATCGTCGTTTTCTTAACGTAATCATTGAGCGATCTTCTCCATAATCAGCCTGAGCGGCTCTTCGCCGGGCGCAACTCCCTTGCCGCATAGCTTAATGCGAGCCTGCAAGGTATCGTCCGCGAGACTAAGGATCTGCTCTGCAAGTTCGTTCGTCACGGATGCAGGAGCTTTTTTTGTCAATGTGTCATTCACAGAGGTGAGCAATTCCTGCGCTGCATCGGAGGCGCCTCCCGGATTTGTTGAAAGACAACTTTGCAGATCATCACGGGCCAGCTCGAGAATTTGCACGCTGCGGCGATATTTTTCGTGTGAAGTTAGCCTGCGGGCAGTGGGATCAAGCGCGCTCAGTGTGGTAGCTAGTTCCACTTTCTTCTGAATAGAGGGATCATGCGGCTTTCGAGCAGCGGCACTAAGAAATGCCTCGCGTGCGGCGCGATAATTGCCCATCTGCAGCTCGGCTTGTCCGAGACCGGCATAAGCGTCCGCGTCTTTGGAGTTCTGTTTGATAAGAGCGCGGTACTCATCCGCTGCTCTCGAAGGAGAACCGGCAGTCAGAAAGAGCTGCGCTAGGCGCCGCTGAGCAGCCGGATCTTTGCCCGCCTCTTCCTGCAAAGGAAGCAGTTCAGCTAAGAGTTCTTCCTGTTTTCCTTTCGCCGCGAGGAAATCGGCTAATTCCATACGCACTGCTATGCGATGCGTGAGTGCGCTATCGGGCCACTCACCATAGATCGCGCGATGATAGTAGGATTCTGCCTCGACGATCTTTCCCTCCGCAATCATCAGATGAGCGGCATACAAATTCGCTCTGCCGTCGTTTGGCTCCCGGTCGAGAATCTCCCGCATGGGCAGGTCCGCCTCCTCCGGCTTTTTAGCATCGATAAGCGCTCCAACAAGCTGTAGCTCGTATTCCGCATTTTTGCGCTCGAGCGCATGCGCTTTTCGAAACGCCTCGACAGCCGCATTTACTTTCCCGGCCTGCCGGAAGCGCAGCCCGTCGGCGTACGATCGCTCCGCCAGGCTCCGTACTTCGGAATTCTGTGCGCGCTCCAAAAGGCGATCAGCGGTCGCGAGGCCGGCAATTACCAGAGCAATAATCGCAACCAGACCTAATTTGCGAGTTTCCGTAATCTTAGGCGGCGCCGTATTGGTGCTCATCGCGTTGTCGTGGCGCCCGAAACGCCTCCAATCCCATATGTGGAAAGAATGCCGCTTAAAGTGACAACCCCTCGCATTTCATGAATGTTGGCGCGGCTTACAACTGGAATAACATCGACGCTGCTATCCCGCATCTGCTGCAGCGCATAGCTTAAAGGATGATCGATGTGCACATACGGGTATCGCCAGTTATCTTTGATGACATCCCCGACCGTATTCGGAGGAGAATTCGCGGTTTCAATCTGATGATTGCTAATTACCCCGCGGAGATAACCGTCATCGGTGACCGGCCAGGATGTCACTTTCTCCTGGTCGAAGCGCGCTTTTGCGCTGTCAATGGTGGCATCGATCGGAAGCGACTCTACATTACCTCGCATCACTTCATTGACACGGATTCCAGCGAGCTCGTCGCGTGATTCCCCCGTTGGAAGATAAACGCCTTCCTGGAGAGCGAGTGCTTCATAAATCGGCTCGCGCTGGAGCTGTTGGGATATGAAGAAGCTGATCAGGTTGGAAATCATGAGCGGCACGATGATCGAATAATCCCGTGTCATTTCGAAAATCATGATGACGGAAGTAAGAGGAGTGCGTACAATGCCCGCAAAGGCGGTTCCCATGCCGACCAAGGCGTACGCTCCAGGGTTTGCGGTGACATGCGGTAACAAAATGTGCGCAATACCGCCAACCGTTCCACCCACCATTGCGCCAACAAAGAGACTTGGACCGAAGATACCGCCCGCATTGCCGGACGAGTAGCACATCGGCGTTGCGATGATTTTCATCAGGGCAAGCAACGCGACGAGCTTCCAGGAGAAATCGCCCCCAAGGACGTGGTCTACATAGTCGTATCCAACGCCCAAAACCTCAGGCACAAATAGACCGAAGATACCCATCAGAAGACCGCCGGCAACCGGTTGAAGCCAGAGAGTAGATGGCGGAAAGCGTCTGAACCAGATCCGCAGGTTCAAGAGTAGCTTGACGAAACACACGGACGCGAAGCCGCCCACTACGCCGAGAATTGCGTAAATGCCGAACTCTAATGGATTCACCAATTGCCAGGCGGGCGTATGAAAAAGGGGCTCATCTCCAAGTAGCAGGTGCAACACCATCCACGATGTTGCCGAGCTTATGACAACTGAGCCGAGTACCGGCGCGTGCAAATCACCCAAGATCTCTTCAAGCGAAAACAGGACCGCCGCAATGGGCGTGTTAAAGGCAGCAGCCAGCGCGGCCGAGCAGCCCACCGGGACCAGCGCTTTTACGTTCGCTTTGCTTAATCCAAACGCTCTGCCAAGTACAGAAGCGATACCCGCCCCGATTTGCACAGACGGGCCTTCACGCCCGAGAGCGATCCCGCTAGCCAGCGATATGGAACAAGACACGAACTTGCCGATGACGGTACGGAGTGAAATGTACCCGTCTTGAATGAAAATTGCAAACTTCGCTTGAGGAATACCGCTGCCTCGCGCATTCGGAAAGTAGCGAAAAAGCAAGTAGCCGCTGACAAGAGTTCCCACCACTGGAACCAATAATCGCCGCCATGCGGCGCCACCAGGCGGATACATACGCGCAGCCAGACGTCCGGTCAAGAGGATAAAGGCTACCACCGTTAGCCCGACGAGAACGCCGATCACGAGGCTCAGCAGCATCGAGATCTGGTCTTCGCGGTTGGCGAAACCCGTCCAATTCCACAACTTTGCGCGGAGGGATGGCTTCGTCGTCACTTTCGTCAGAGCTGGGCGAAGAGGTCGGCGATCGGCAGCTCGATCTGGCCGTGCTGCAGCACAGGCCCGAAAGACTCGACTGTGCCCTGCTCCGAGTAAATGAAGGTCTGCTTGCTTTCCGGATCGAAAATCCAAGTAGCCGTCACTCCGAGCGTAAGGTATTCACCTGCGCGGAGTACTAGATCCGGCAGCCGGTCATCGGGGGACACCACTTCGATACAGAGGAGCGGCGGTTGCTCGATAACCGAGGGGTAAGAAGCCGCAGCGGGCAGTACCATCACATCTGGAACGCGGTACTTGCGGGGACGGATTTTCAGGCGGCATTCCACTACGACGTGGACCTGCCAAGCCTTCTCGCGCGCGATCAAGCAAGCCAGAATCAGGCTCTGTAATCGCGCATGCCGGTATGTTCCCAAATTGCGCTCCAGGACGAAGCCATCAACATAGTCACAGTCAGGCCGATAGCTGGTATGCAGATATTCGTTCTCGCTGACCAGGATCAGAGGTGACGTTGACACTTGCCTCCAGTTTGACATTGTCATGCCGCGGCTCCTTTGAGGTCACGTACCTGCGGTTCTGATGAATCTTCACAGAAGAAATTTGCTATTTCGATACTTAGGTATTGACCTAAGCAACATTTCGCAATACAGTAAGGTAAGTGCCTAACCAACAGGCCGTTCAGTTGAATCGCGTTTTTCACGGACTGGCCGATCCGACTCGACGAGCAGTTCTCGAACGGCTCAGCAATGGGCCGGCGGCCGTCAGAGAACTGGCACAACCGTTTCGCATGTCCCTACCCTCTTTTTTGCAGCACCTCGATGTGCTCGAGGCTTGCGGGCTGGTCAAATCACGCAAGACGGGACGCGTAAGAACGTACCGCCTTACACCGCAACCGCTACAAGTGGCGGAAAACTGGCTTGAAAGACAGCGAACGATGTGGAATCGCCGGCTCGACCAGCTAGATACTTACCTTTTAGATCTTAAGGAGCAGAAATCATGAGCACTGCAGCTATTCAGACGAACTCAAAGCTTGACCTGGTATTGGAACGAGTCGTTGACGTCCCGAGGGAACTCGTATGGGC
>DAISJE010000191.1:0-7989 GCA_036821665.1 Bryobacteraceae bacterium
GCGCGCGTGAAAGTCTGGCTCTCGACATCATCCGCCAACTGCGCGGCGACGATTATCAGGCTTATCTAGTTGGCGGTTGTGTCCGGGACCGCCTGCTGGGCATCTCTCCGAAAGATTTCGACATCAGCACCGATGCCCTACCGGACGAAATTATCCGCTTCTTCCCACAAGCTCAGCTCGTCGGCGCACATTTCGGTGTAATTGTCGTACAGCGTGGAGCGGGCATACACGTAGAGGTGGCCACCTTTCGCAGCGAGGGTGGCTACGCGGACGGACGCCGGCCCGACGATGTGCATTTCGTCAAAGATCCCGCGCTGGACGTTCAGCGCCGTGATTTCACCATTAACGGTTTAATGGAAGACCCGTTGACAGGAAAGATTTTCGATTTTGTCGGAGGCCAGACGGATCTGAATGGGAAGATCGTTCGCGCCATCGGCAATCCCGATCTGCGGTTTCAGGAAGATTATCTGCGTATGCTCCGCGCAGTGCGTTTTGCCGCTCGGCTGGACTTCGTCATCGAGACGGCGACGCTCGCCGGCATCCGGAAGCAGGCCCATTGCATTTGTAAGATTTCAGCCGAACGGATACGCGACGAGATTACCCGCATTCTCACCGAAGGGAACGCACGCTATGGTCTGGAACTCTTGGATCGTTGCGGACTTTTGCAATATGTTTTGCCCGAAGTGAAAGCATTTCAAGGGGTAGCTCAGCCACCCGAATATCATCCCGAGGGAGATGTCTGGACGCACGTACTTATTATGTTGGGTGAACTGCAGCACCCTTCGCCCACGCTTGCCCTAGGTGTTCTGCTGCACGATGTCGGCAAGCCTCCAACGTTTCGTGTTGCAGATCGCATCCGTTTTGACGGGCATGCCGAAGTGGGCGCGGAGATGACGAGAAAGCTTCTATCCGGGCTCAAATTTTCCAATGAGGATATCGAGCGCGTTACTTCTCTGGTGGCGAATCACATGCGCTTCAAGGATGTGCTTCAGATGCGCCTCAGCACTTTAAAACGGTTCCTTTCGCTCCCGCACTTTGACGAGCACCTGGAACTGCATCGCCTGGATTGCCTGGCTAGCAACGGCTATACCGATTCGTATGACTACATACGGGCGAAACTTGCGGAATTGGGTGCGGCCGATTTGCATCCGCCCCGGCTTCTGACCGGGCGCGATCTCATAGAAGCAGGCTTCACGCCTGGGCCAGGTTTTGGGCACGCATTGGAAGCGGTTGCTACGGCACAGCTCGAGGGAGAGGTACATACGCGGGAGCAGGCTCTCGGGCTGGCTCGCTCCGTTCTCGCTCAAACACCAGGTACTTCTGCAGCCTCATAGTTCAAAATAATCTGCGATTTTCAGAATGCTTCCGGCATCCACAAATGAGATGTACCGTCGGCCGATGGAGGATCGAGTGCTATGGCAGCAGCGCAGACCATATTTGGCAGTTTAATCGCTGAGCTTCACCGCGCTAGAAAGCAAAGTGAGCGGCTTTTCTCCGTGCTGAAACCCGAAGCTCTATATGAGCGGCCAATTGCCGAGCGGCACCGCGTCATCTTTTACGTTGGACATCTCGACGGGTTTGACTCCATACAAATTTGCCGCGAGGGGCTTGGATTGAAATCACCCGATCCGGAATTGGACAGGCTCTTTCAGGCCGGCATCGATCCGGATTCCACCCATCTTCCGTCGGATAAAAGCACAGACTGGCCGACATTGCAGCAGGTGGAGACTTACGTTGCGCGCTGCCGGTCGCATGTAGATGACAACATCGGGTACGCGCCCGAAGACGTTATATACATGGCTCTCGAACATCGACAGATGCACCTCGAGACCCTCACGTATATGTTTCACAATTTTCCGTATGATTTGAAAGTCCTCCCGCTCTCAACATCTCCTCAGGAGGCTTCGCGAGGAGGTTCATCGAATGAGTGGCTGGAAATTCCGGCGGGTGAAGCAATTCTCGGCAAGCGGCATGACGGATCTTTTGGCTGGGATAACGAATACGAAGAAGTGCGGCGCGCCGTACCCGCATTCCGCATTCAGCGGCACAAAATCACTAACGCCGAATACCTTCAATTTGTCAACGACGGAGCACCTGTCCCGCATTTCTGGGTAAAACGTGGCGATACATTCTTCTATCGAGGCATGTTCGAGGAGCGAGCTCTACCTTTGGATTGGCCGGTATACGTTACACAAAAAGAAGCGCAAGCGTATGCGCAATGGGCAGGCAAATCCCTGATGACCGAGGAGCAGTTTGATCGTGCCGCTTATGGTACGCCGGGCGGAGACGAGCGGCCATATCCTTGGGGCAATGCAACACCCCGGCATCATCATGGCAATTTCGATTACAAGGACTGGGACCCGGAACCGGTGTACGCAACACCCTCCGGCGACAGCGCATTCGGTGTCAGCCAGCTTGTTGGCAACGGATGGGAATGGACCCGTACCGTCTTCGGACCGTTCCCCGGCTTCGTGCCGAGAAACACATATCCGGGATATTCCGCAAATTTCTTCGATGGCGAGCATTACGTGATGAAAGGCGGATCGCCGCGCACCGATGCTCGCCTGCTGCGGCGTTCCTTTCGTAATTGGTTTCGCGGCGATTATCCCTATATGTACGCGACGTTCCGCTGCGTGGAGGAATAACGTTGTCGACCGCTACTCAGCTTGGGCTATCAACTTTCGCGCGGGATGTAGCAACCGGATTTTCCGATCCCGTCCAAAAATATATATCGGCCCGGTATTTCTACGACGATTTAGGGAGCGCTCTCTTTGAAGCCATAACGCTGCTTCCCGAATACGGACTGACGCGGGCCGATCAACGGTTGCTTCGGCTTCATGCGGATGAAATTGCAAGCGCCGCGCGCGGCGTTTCTCTTATCGCCGAGTTGGGCAGCGGCAGCGGCAAGAAGACTCGCAATGTTATAGACGCGGTATCCAGACGGTCGGATTTGTTGCGGTACTCGCCTATCGACGTATCGGCTGGAGCGCTTGCCCAATGTGAAAAGGAATTGTGCGACGCAGTCGAAGTTTCATCCATTTGCGCCGATTGGTTGGACGGCTTAGCCGAAATTGGACGAACACGCGCCAGCCAAAGTCCTCTGTTGCTGCTCTTTTTCGGCAGTTCGATCGGGAATCTGGAAAGAAGTTTTATTCCGGACTTCCTCAGGAGAGTGCGATCGCAATTGAAGCCAGGCGACTATTTCCTGCTCGGCGCAGATCTCGTAAAAGATATCGAGACGATGATGGCGGCTTATGACGATCCAACCGGCGTGACAGCCGCTTTCAACCTGAATCTTCTGGCGCGTATCAATCGCGAGCTGGATGCAAATTTCGATTTGCGTTCTTTTGGGCACGAAGTGCGGTGGAACGCCAGAGAGCGGCGCATCGAAATGCATCTGTTATCGGAGCGGAATCAAAGCGCTCATATCGGCGTTCTGGGTTCGACTTTTCACTTGCAAGCAGGCGAGACGATTTGGACTGAATCTTCCCACAAATTTACGAACGGCGAACTGAGCGATTATGCGCGCAAGACTGGCTTTACGCCCATCAATACATGGATCGACCCGGAATGGCCGTTTGCGGAAGCGCTCTGGAAGGCGTGATACTACCCTGACAGAGCAGTCCACAAATCGATGTGCCTCGGCAACCAAAGGCGCTCACCGCCTCCATATCGCAACGAAAACCTTGCGATGGAAGCCGCCTCGTCCCGAGTAATCTGTGATCGATAACGCGCAACTGCGCGTTGTTTGCGGCGGATCGCGCACTGTTGCCGGATAAGAACAGGCCGCAACCGGACCCGAAGTTTTGTTTCTATTTCGTGAATTCGTTGCCGGAGCCTGTCGTCGGAAGTCCATGTGGCGTACGGCAGATCTTCATAGAGCGCGAGCCGATGCCTTAACCACACCGACGTGATTGCTGCTTCGCTAACTGCCAGATGATCCACGTGTCCGCCCAGGCCTAACGGCGCAATCACCAGATCTGTTTGCGCTTGGGTTCGAATATAAGCTGTAATCCCGGGTTCGACAGATCTCGCCAAGGCTCCGGTTTCCGGACGGCAAACCGCCTCGAAGGGTATTCCCAAGCGCAGCGGGGCATCGAGCAAATCGCAGTCCCGAATTCGAATTCTCTTATCAATTCGAGACAGAACGTTATGATCTTCGGTCTTTCGGATGAGAGACACTACATCGACCTGGCTTTCTAAAGCCCGCGGCGCGTAGTTGCTGCGTGTGAAGAAATTCAGGACGGTAACTCCAATGCCCAATTGCCGCCACATCTGAAGCGATAGATAAAGTGAAAAGACCGCGTCATCCCGATGCGGTGAAAGAAGCGTTAGGCCGCGCATTCAGTTATACCGTTCCGAGCCACGCGTGAACAAGCGAACCTCGGAATCCCGGCGAATCCCGATGCTATCCTGAAATTCGAATCCAGCGCGGGCCGGTAGCTCAGTTGGTAGAGCATCGCACTTTTAATGCGGTGGTCGCGGGTTCGAGTCCCGCCCGGCTCACCATTCCTCGTAAAATTAATTTTAATTTTAGCTTTCTCGGCGGCAAAGTAATACATTTTGCCCGCATCTCCGAACCCGTTCTCCGCATCCCAGGAGAATGAGGCGAGTCAAATGAGCATGCAGGGTGCGCTACTCGAGTTGGAGTCGGAGGAGTTCGTGACTGCCCGATATGAATCGCTGATTCGCCTCGCCGAGTCGATTCGTGCGCAGCGCGATCCTAACGGGCTGTTCTGCGTTCTTGTTCATGAACTCCGCAAGGTTGTGCCCTTTGACGGCATTGCTCAGTTTGACGAGGCCGCCAACAAAGTCAATTGGCATTTTTGTGAGCCACACGAACAGCCGAGCGTTTCTCCAGCGGATGTGCCGAAGGAAGAGAGTATCGCATGGTGGGTCTACGAGCACCAACGTGCGCTGGTCATTCGGGATGTGCGGGAGGAAGCGCAATTTCCACTCTCTATGCAGTGTCTTGCGGAGACCGGGCTTCGCTCCGTATGCGCGCTGCCGCTCAGCACTGCGCATCGGCGCCTGGGAAGCCTTGCCATTGCCAGCCGTCAGCGTAACGCCTATTCAAACGACGAAGTCCGATTCCTGAGCCTGGTCGCCAGCCAAATCGCTCTCGCGATGGACGACATGATCAACTTCCAGGCATCCACGCGCGCCCACGAGCGTCTGGAACTTCTCCTGGATCTCACCAACCGTGTCGTTTCGAATTTGAACCTTAGGGAATTACTTCGCGAGATCTCTGCAAGCATCCGTCGTGTGATGCACTGCGAAGGCGTTGGCGTGGCATTGCCGGACCCGGAGGATGGCCGTCTTCGCATCTATGCCCTCGATTTTCCGAACAATGACGGACATATTCGTGAAGGATTCGAGCCGCCGGCTGACGAGGAATCCTCGGCGGCTCAGGTCTTTCGTACCGGCGAGCCTGTGATTCTCAACGCGCGCGAGTTGGCTAAGGATCCGGTTGCGATCAAGGAGGGCGCGAAGTCGGTTTGTCATCTTCCGCTCATCGGCCGCAACGATATTCTCGGCACGTTAAGCCTGGGCAGCATACGCGAAAATGCCTTTTCAGAAGATGACGTGGTCTTCCTGAGCCAAGTAGCCAGCCAGGTTGCGATTGCTGTGGACAACGCGCTTGCCTACCGACAAATCTCGGAATTGAAAGACCGGCTGGCGCAGGAAAAGCTTTACCTCGAAGACGAAATTCGCAGCGAGCTGAACTTCGAAGAAATTGTCGGTAAAAGCGAGGCGCTACGGCGCGTGCTGAAGCAAGTGGAAACGGTTGCGCCGACAGATTCTACCGTACTGATATACGGAGAAACCGGGACAGGCAAAGAACTGATTGCCCGCGCGCTCCACAATCTGAGTTCCCGGAAATCGGGGGCATTCGTAAAACTCAACTGCGCCGCTATACCGACCGGACTGCTCGAAAGCGAACTATTTGGCCATGAGAAGGGCGCATTCACCGGTGCTATTACGCAGCGCGTGGGACGCTTTGAGCTGGCCAATCGAGGAACCGTTTTTCTCGACGAGATCGGGGAAGTCCCGCTCGAGTTGCAGCCCAAATTGTTGCGAGTTCTGCAGGAGCGTGAGTTTGAGCGGCTGGGGAGCCCCCGCACGCTTCACACGGACGCGCGATTAATCGCCGCAACAAACCGCGATTTGTCCGCGATGGTGGAAGAACAAACGTTCCGTTCCGACCTTTACTATCGATTGAATGTTTTTCCCATTCGCGTTCCCGCGCTTCGTGAACGTCCGGAGGATATTCCGCTACTGGTGCGGCACTTCGTGCAGCAGTTCAGCCGGCGCATCGGCAAGCATATTGACGCGATTCCCTCGGAAACGATGAATGCTCTGGTTGTCTATCAGTGGCCTGGGAATATTCGCGAACTTCAGAACGTAATTGAGAGGGCGGTGATTCTCTCTTCAGGTCCCACGCTAAAAGTCCCCATGGACGAGTTACATGCGCCGGTTTCCGCGCCCCAAATAGCAAACGGAAACGGTAAAAGCATCCGCGCCGTTCTCGACGACACCGAGCGCCGGCAGATTTTGAATGCTCTGGAGCAGAGTAACTGGATTGTTGCCGGCCCAAATGGCGCGGCGGTACGCCTGGGGATGAAGCGCTCCACTTTGCAGTCCCGTATGCAGAAACTCGCCATCCGGAAATAGCTTAATCCGGCGGCGCACGTTAAGCGGCGCGCGAACTCACTTCGCCGCTTAGAATCATCGTCAGCCGCTTGTAGACTTCGCGCAAATAGGCTTCGTCGCCACCGGGAAGCTCCGTGGTCGCGGTGCCGTGAAAACCGATATCCTTCAAGGCCTCGTAAACCGCCTTCCAATCGATATCGCCTTCCAGCAGCGGCACCCATTCTGCTACGGTCTTCTCGGTACCGGGCTCGTGACGGAAACGGAAGTCTTTGATGTGCAACTTTACGATGCGGTTTCCGAGCGTGCGAATCCAGTCCGCCGGATAAGCGTAAAGCTGCACGTTTCCCACATCGAAATAGGCTCGCACCCAAGGTGTATTGAACTCGTCGATATACTTCGCGAATTCAATCGGACTCAGTAGAAATTTATTCCAGACCTCTTCAATCGCGATGATTACTTTTAGCTGTTCAGCGAGCGGTATCAGTTTCCGGATACTCACTTGCGATCTGGTGTAGGCGTCCCGGTACGAAGTCGTCTGGTTAACTACGGCGGGAACAATCAGCACCGTATCGGCTCCCCAGAAATGCGCATTGTGCAGCGACGTGCGGGCGCCATCGAGGCTCTTTTCTACAACCGCCGGGTCCGCTGACGATAACGGGTATTCCCAATGCCCCATGTTCATCACGGAATGAATTTTGATGCCCGCTTTATCGGCCGCATTCTTCATGGCTTCGGCCTCATGTTGATCCGGGGTGGTGGGGCATTCAATCCGCTCGAAACCGGCATCGCGAGCCATCTGAAATCGTTCCGGAATACTTTTGCTTTTCGGGAGCATGCTGTATTCGACAGCCCGGTGAATGGGCAGAAGCCCCGCCGCACGTGCTCGCATGGCGGGAAGAGCCGCGAGCGCGACTCCAGTCTCGATAAAAGTTCGGCGCGTCATAAGATGTGTTATTGGATTAATCTGCTTTTGTGATTATGTTCTAGTATCGTTGGATATCACAGTAGAAGCAAAGCTCCGAAAGGAATTGAAAGGAAATAATGGAAAAACATCAGGGCTCAACCGACCGTCGTGAATTTCTCAAGACTGCTACAGGAGCGGTGGGCGGCGCGCTGGCCATAGGTTTTCCAGCGATCATTTCTGCCCAGAGTGTAACGAACGCAATTAAGGTGGGTCTGGTAGGGTGCGGTGGCCGAGGTACGGGGGCGGCAAGTCAGGCGTTACATGCAGACGATTACGCTGAGTTGACCGCGATGGCCGATATTGTGCAGTCGCAAATCGACCACTCGCTAGAGGTATTGGGACGAAATTCCAAAATCGCGGGCCAGCTAAAG
>DAISJE010000192.1:0-7976 GCA_036821665.1 Bryobacteraceae bacterium
AAGCTCCGCATCGAGGAGCAATGGATGCGCTCCCAGTTTGGTGAGACCTACGGCACCTATTCCCATCAGACCGCCGCCCTGGTACCTTACGTCTTCTGACCGCCATCGATCCAAATGCTCTCACGCATTCACCAAGTCACACGCGCAGCAGCCTGAATGATCTCCGTCGCGTGATTCGATAGACGGCTGCCGGTGGAACATTCAAGAGCGCGCGCCCGACGCACGTGGCATGTAATCCCAACCGGTCAAGGAAAGATTTAGGAACCGGACAGCGCGGCCCGTACGTGAATTGATAGAAAGCCCCGCCCGGACGCAGATAGCTAAAGGATCCCGCAAGAATAGCCAGCGATTTTCGCGGCGACATATTCAGTAGGGGAAGACCGCTTACGACTGCGCCGACAGGTGCGTTCTGAAAAAGCTCGTGCTGGTGCAGACCCGCCGCATCCATGGAAAGCACGCGCGCTCGGGGAAAGCGCAACTGGAGCAGCCTGACGAAATCGGATTGATATTCGATTAGGGTCAAATCTTCCTGCCTCAATCCGCGATCCAGAAGAGCCCGCGTGAAAACTCCGGTTCCAGGGCCGAGTTCGATAATAGGCTTCGACGCGCTCGTGATTTCGCTCGCCATGAGCTTGGCTAAAGCGCCACTCGAAGGTGCTAGTGCTCCTACCTTGCTTGGGTCGGCGACCCAAGCGCGAAGAAACGAGAACACATCACGCGTCGCCATGTCGAATACCTGATTGGAGGGTTTGAGGAATGCGGCGTGGAATTGAGGCAGATGTGAACGTTGGATTGCTTCCCTATCGCTATGGTACCGATAGATCAAACCTGGAATGCTGGCGCCTGCCGGCGCGCCCGCCTGGGCGGCGTTTACCGGTTCGCTATCTTTTGGATGAGTGCTGATTCTCGCTTCCGCCTCACCGCGCCGCCATGAATTGCTTCTCGCGGCCGGAATCCCTCATATTGTCAGGTCTGCATCTGTACTCGAAGAACGGCATCCGGGCGAACCGCCCGCCGATTTCGTTCAGCGGATCGCGCAGGAAAAAGCCCGGGCAGTACACTGCAACCCGGAAGATATTGTATTGGGCGCCGACACAATCGTCTGCCTGGAAGATTTGGTGTTCGGGAAGCCCGTCGATGACGGAGATGCGCGCCGCATGCTGCGACATCTCTCAGGCCGCGAGCATTCGGTTTACACTGGTATCTGTATTTTGCGTAACGGTAGCTGCATTGTTGATGTTGCACGGACGGGTGTGCAGTTTGCCGAACTTACAGACAATGAAATTGAAACGTATGTGCGCACCGGTGAGCCGCGCGACAAAGCAGGCGCATATGCCATTCAAGGTCTGGCTTCGCGATTTGTGAGTTCTATCGCGGGTTGTTATCACAACGTCGTCGGATTACCGGTTTCGCTCGTCTATCGTTATTTGAAGGCTTTATGAAGCAATGGCTGCTTGCGGTCGCCGTGATTGCCGGCGCCTTGCTCCTTTTGAACGCGCAGACGCCGCGGCCGGACGAATGGAAAGACGAGGGCGTCATTTATCTCGATCACTCTCTGAACGCCCGTCTGCATCCTGTGCCTATACAGGCCGTGCGTTTAGGCGAAGGATTCTGGAGTGCTCGCCGGAAAGTTACGACCGAACGGAGTCTGCCAACTCTGCTGGACCTGCTCGAAGAGCATGGTGTCGTAGATAATTTCCGGCGTCTCTCCGGCCGGCCCGATCTGCCGCGCAAAGGGCCGCTCTATACCGATTCGGACCTTTATAAATGGATCGAAGCGGCCTCCTGGGCGCTCGCCTCGAATGAGACCTCTGACGCCGATAAACAGAAACTGCGCGGCGATATCGAATCGCTGACATCACACATTGTCGCGGCACAAGAGCCGAGCGGCTATCTCGACACATACTTCGTCGGCGATAAGGCGCGCCTGCGCTTCACCGACCTGGTGCATTCTCACGAGGGCTACTGCCTGGGCCATCTGATTCAGGCGGGTATCGCTTACTATCGGGCTACCGGAAGCCGCAAGTTGCTGGATGCGGGCGTTCGTTTTGCCGATTATGTGGTCGATAATTTTGGGCCAACGAAGCGGCCCTTTGTGACCGGGCATCCCGAACTCGAGATGGCCCTGGTTGAACTGTATCGCACGACTGGACAAACGAAGTACCTGGAATTTGCGCGCTACCTCTTCAGCGGCGTCGAAAAGGATCGACTCAAGCTGAAAGATTCCGACATGCGCTACATGTTCAGCGGGAAGCCCTTCACATCGCATGCCGAATTTGAGGGTCATGCCGTGCGCGCTTTGTATGCTGCCTCCGGAGCAACCGATTACTTCACGGAAACAGGCGACCCGGCGTATAAACGCACTCTTGATCTGCTATGGACTGATCTAACAGCCCGAAAGATGTACATCACAGGAGGCGTGGGCTCGCGCGTCGCAGGCGAAAGTTTCGGCGATCCCTACGAGCTTCCGGCCGAGCAGGCCTACGCCGAGACCTGCGCGGCCGTTGCAAACGTGATGTGGAATTTCCGCTTATTAGCTCTTACGGGCGATGGCCGCTATGCGGATGTAATGGAGCGCGCGCTGTATAACGGGGCCAATTCGGGAATGTCGCTTTCGGGGACGCTCTATTGCTATCGCAATCCGCTTGCGTCGTCCGGCGAAAAGCTGCGGAACCCCTGGTACGACACCACCTGCTGCCCTCCGAATCTGCAACGCCTGTTTGAATCTCTTCCGGGATATTTTTACGCCACCAGCCGAGCCGGTGTGTACGTCAATCTCTATCACGCGTCGGAACTCGACTGGCATCTGGAGGACGGCACGCCCCTGAAGCTGTCGCAAGCGACTTCCTATCCATGGAGCGGCGAGGTCACGTTGACGATAACTCCGTCGCATCCAGCCGATTTCACTCTCTATTTACGCTGGCCGTCCTGGGCAAACTCGGTTGACTTGCAAGTCAACGGTCAGCCCATGACTGTGCCGGAGGCTCAACGCGGCTCGTATCTCACAATTTCGAGAAACTGGAAACCGGGCGACGTAATCTCCTTGAATTTCCCTATGCAGCCCGTGGTAACGGTAGCGAACCCTCGCGTCACAGAAGAATATGGCCGCGTGGCTTTGCAGCGAGGGCCGCTTGTGTATGCTCTCGAACAAATTGATCAGGGTGGAATCGCCCTGGGCGATGTCTTTTACCGTACTAGTACTTCAATTGCGCCAGAAGTTCGGAAGGATCTGCTAGGTGGGATTACGGTCCTAAAGGTTTCCGGCCAAGCTGCCGAAAAATCCCTTGGGGAGGAGCCTTTATACGAGCCTCTATCCGCCGCGTTGAATCGGCCGAAGCGGCCTGTAAACCTGATGTTTATACCGTATTATGCGATTGCGAACCGCGAATCCACACCTATGGAAGTGTGGGTGCCTATTTCGAAATTCGACGCTGCGTCATCCGCGGCTTCGGCAGCCAACGTGGAGCGGCATACCGAAGTTCGATAACAAATCTCAATACCGTAGCGGAGCCGTAACATGAGAAAATTGTCAATGTCCGGCCCCTGCCGTTATCTTCTACTTTCATGATTCCATTCACTTCCGGACATCGTTCCGTCATTCTCGGGTTGTGGACGCTGTTTAGCGTCGTTTTCGTGGCTGCTGCTCAGCAGACTCCGGTGGGACCGCCGCCAGCTTCTCAACCGCAACAAGCGCCAGCGCCTCCTCCTGCCGAACACGGCGCAGAAGGGAAGAACGTCCCGGCGCCATCCACTGCGGGAGCACCTGTCGATTCAAACAGTTACAAGATCGGTCCGGCCGACATCCTGAATATCCGCGTCTGGAATGAGCCTGAGTTTTCCGGGCCGGTTGCCGTTCATCAGGACGGGAAATTTACACTCCCTCTGGTGGGTGATCTGCAAGCGGGCGGCAATACGCCTTCACAGGTAGAGCAGACCGTTACGAAGGCACTCGGAAAATTCGTAGTACATCCACTGGTGACGGTAACCGTTCAGCAAGTGGAAAGTAAAAAATACTATATGGATGGACGGATCGCACGTCCCGGTGAATATCCCTTGGTTGTTCCCACTACCATTCTGGAGGCTATCAGTAAGGCCGGCGGCATTCAGGAATTCGGTAATCAGAAGAAAATTTATGTGTTACGAGGCGATCAGCGTATCCCGTTCAACTACAAGGACGTAGTGCGCGGTAAACACATGGAACAGAACATTGAACTGAAACCGGGCGATCACGTAGTCGTTCCATAGGAAATAGACCCTCATGCTTGACAGATTATCCGTACCCCGCCGTGCGCTAGATTTCGAAGACTACATCGACGTGGTGCGCCGGAACATTGGTTGGATTATCGGACCGGTTTTTGCCGGTTTGGTTGTGTCGACCGTTGTTGCCTATCTGCTTCCCGACAAATATATATCGCAGGCGCGGATTCGCATTGTTCCACAGCAAATCTCACCTGAACTCATTCAAAATGTCACCGCCCAGGATATTGTGGATCGGATCAATGGCATGGCGCAGACTATCCAGAGTCGCGACACTTTGACGTCGATCATCAACAGCTACGGGCTTTATAAGAATGAGGTGAAAAGCGAGCCGATGGAAGATGTCATCACGCAGATGAAATCGGCCATCGCCATCAGGCCTCTTATGGGCTGGCAGAACATTGCAGGGAAATCTTTGCCGGCCATGGAAGTCAGCTTCGCCTATAGCGATAAGTACACGGCCATGAAGGTCTGCCAGGAACTCGTGTCGCGTTTCATGAACGCCAACAAAGAACAGAATATGCAGGTCCAGCAGGCCACCAGCGATTTCTTAACGGATGAAGGCGCTCGCGCTAAAAAAGATCTCGACGACGTGGAGAAGCAGCTCGCCGCTTATCGCGAGAAGAATGCGGGTCGTCTACCGGATGAGCTGCAGAACAACATGCAGCGGATGAATGCGCTCGAGAATCGTGCTGCCAGTCTCTCCGATGGTTTAAGCCGCAACACGGAGCAGCGCATGATGCTGGAATCCGAGCTTAGTATTGCCAAAGACCGGTTAGCTACTTACCAGGTCAACTCGCCGCAGGCGCTCTCGGAAAATCAGAAACTTGCGGGTTTAGATCGTGAAATAGAGCAGCTACAAGACAATATTGAGGCCATGAAAGGCCGTTATACCGAAAGCTACCCCAATCTGCAGGCTGCTCAGGACCGCCTGGCCTTTTTGAAAAAACAGCGCGATCAGGCGGCCAAAGATCAGCAGACTCGCGAGCAGGCAGCTAAGGACAATCCATCGAAAACGCCGCCCGTCTATAGCCCGGGCCAAACGCGCGACCGGATGAGCGCGGAAGCCGTCGTCCAACAGATTGAAACGCAATTGAAAGCGAGCGCGCTGGAGCGCCAGAGTGTAATTAAGCGGCTGGCCGACGTAAACGCGTCTCTTAATAGCTATGCCGCTCGCATTCAAAGCGCGCCCTCCAGCGAAAAGGAATATACGGACCTCTTGCGCGAGCGCGATCTGGCCAGGCAGCGGTATTTGAGCTTCCAGCTCAAGCAAGAGAAATCCGGGCTCTCGATGGAACTCGTGAGGCGTCAACAGGGTGAGACGCTGGAGCTTATCGACGCGGCTTCCCTCCCGCCCGCGCCTGCAGCACCGAAACGAGCCATGATTATTCCAATTGGCGCCGGCATTGGTTTCGCGCTCGGGGTATTCCTGGTCGGCATGCGGGAAGTCAAGGACACGTCGTTGAAAAATCTCAAGGACGCACGCCTCTATACCCAGTTATCAATTCTCGGTAGTATTCCATTGCTCGAGAACGATGTCGTCGTGCAACGCCGCAAGCAGGTTATGTGGGTCAGTTGGGCTGCGGCAACTTTTCTGGGATTGGCGATTATCGCCGGATCCGTTGCGCATCACTATTGGAGCTAAGGCACACAACATGAGTCGCGTTCACGACGCTTTGCGAAAAGCGGCACAAGAAAAAGACGCTTTGCAAAAAGCGGCCCGAGAGAACGATGCAGCGCGCCGGCCTGCGCAGGAACAAGTCCAAAGGCCGGCTGCTGAACGTAGTCCCGCCTCTGTACCGTATGTCGATGTGCAATCTTCCGCTACAGAGCCGTCCGCAGCGGCAGTCCCGTCGGATACTGGGACCGGATCAGTCGTTGCAGCGGTTCCTTCATCTGAACTCGGTTTTTCCAGTCCGCTGACGGCCTCATGGCTGGCGGAAGCGGCAAGTGACCTCGAAAGTCTCGAGCCGTTCATCCAAAATGCGCGCCAGGTCCCTTACGATCCTGTGCCGGATGCGCTTGTAGTAAATCCATCAAAGCCTCGGGAAGCGCCTGCCGAAGAATTCCGTTCGCTGCGCACCCGTCTGAATCATCTTCAGACCCTGCAGCCGCTGCACACGTTGGTTGTCACCAGTGCATCCCCGGCGGAGGGGAAGTCTTTCACAGCGTCGAACCTTGCCGTGACGCAATCCCAATTGGCGGGAAAGCGCGTTTTGCTTGCCGATTTCGATTTTCGCCGTCCGACGCTCGACAGGATTTTTCGCCTGCCCTCTTCGCCCGGAATTACGGACTATCTAATGGGTAAAGCGCGAGTGAGTGAGATTATCACCAAAGTCGGCGATACGAATCTCTACGCCATGACAGCGGGAGATCCTGTCTCCAATCCGCTCGAACTGCTCAACTTAAAAGAATGCGCCGCTCTGATCGATGGCCTGCGAAATCATTTTGATTGGGTCATTCTCGACAGCCCGCCTTTGCTCTTCGCAGCCGATGGAAACCTGCTCGCAACCATGTGCGATGGCACCATACTGGTGGTACGTATCGGGACCACCACTTTCGATTCCGTAACGCGTGCCATGCAATCGCTTTGTGAAAACAATGTATTGGGCGTTGTCGTGAATGGAGCGCGTCGCAGCGAACTGTATAGCAAGTACAGCTATTACCACGATTATTACTATGCGAACGACACTGCCAATCTTGAGGCTGGCGTGGCGTCTGCCGAGGATGAAGACGTCGCCGTCGATACTGCTGCCAAATAGCGGCGGCGAGCGCATCCTGCCTCGCTTCGCGCGCATCACGCTAGCATGAGGGCAATGCCTGATGCCATCGAATTAGCAGAGAAAGATGCCGACACTCTTCCCGGTGTTCATGAACTCATCCGTACCCGTTGGAGTCCGCGTTCGTTCTCGGATCGCCCTGTCTCAAGTGACGATCTGAAAACCATATTGGAAGCGGCTCGTTGGGCGGCTTCGTCCAATAATGAGCAGCCTTGGCGGGTTTTGATCGCCAGAAAATCGGACGGTGAGGCTTACGACCGGATACTCAGCCTGCTCGTTCCAGGTAATCAGGAATGGGCCAGGACCGCGCCTGTTCTCATAATCATGGCGGCCAAACGGACCTTTAGCCATAACGGCTCGCCGAATTCCTATGCTTTGCACGATACGGGCGCTGCTTTGGCGCATCTGATGCTACAGGCGCACGCGCTTGGCCTGTACGCTCACGGGATGGCGGGCTTTGATCGCGTACGAGCGCGTGAAGAGCTAGGTATACCTGACGATTACGAAGTCGGAGCGGCTGTTGCAGTCGGCTATCGCGATTCCCCTGACAAACTCACAAATGAGCGGCACCGCAATTCTGAAGTCGCTAAGCGCACGCGTAAACCGATAAGCGAACTTGCCTTTGCCGGACACTGGGACGAGCCATTGAGTCTGTAAACTTTGGTTGGGCAGACCCCCGCCCGTTTTAAACGAACGTTCGTTATTCACGTCCCTGTTTGCTTGCTGGTTGGAGCGCATCGCGAACTTCCATCAAATTGCCATCCTCATTTGCAAAGAAGTCGATGTACTCGTCATGGCTGAAGAAAGCGTTCACATAATCAGCTTGCGTCAACATATAGCCACCCCACCCGTTCAACATTGCAAGTTGCAGGAAAGAGGCGAGATCTTCCGTTTCATGTCCTAGGAACAGTTGCCCAGGCGCATCCGCAAGCAACTGCT
>DAISJE010000193.1:0-7968 GCA_036821665.1 Bryobacteraceae bacterium
ATACCTCGACCCCTTGCACCTGAGCAAGCTTATTCAAATTGAAATCGTTCGTGACAATTTTGGAATGCTGCTGCTTCGCCAGTTCAATCAACTTAAGATCGACTTCCCGCACCGCGGGAAAATCGTGTGTCGATACCTGAACGTCGATTCGTGGCACTTTTTGGAGCCGCTGTACCACATCCAGCCCCCGGCGTCCGCGATTGCGTTTCGCGGAATCTCCGGAATCCGCCACCAGTTGCAGCTCGTTCAGGACGAACTGCGGGACCACGAGCGGACCTTCCAGAAAGCCCGCTTCGGCAATGTCGCCAATGCGTCCGTCGATAAGCACACTCGTGTCCAATAGCTTGACGGTAGAAGGCATCGCGCGATCCTTTGAGAGTCCCGGAAAATCAAACCTGAGTAGCCGCGATTTACGAATTCCGGCCAGCAGGCCAAGATACGCGCCGAGGAGAGGAATCGCCAGCAGGAAAAATTGCAGCGTGCCGCCCTGTAGCAAAACCGCTTGACGCAGCGCTAGTGAGAGCAGCAAGCCCAATATGGCGCCCGCGATCGCTCCCGCAAAGCCCCCTGCTATGATTTCGAGTCTTGTGTGGCGCAGCCGGAAAGCGGCTGTAGTGGCCGCCGCGGCAGCTAGAACTCCACAAAGAGCGGAAAAGGCTACCGGCAATCCAAAAACGTTAAGATCAGCCGCCAGCCACCCGAAGAATACAAAAAAACAAATATAAAGAATGAGGACGTCCCAATTTAAGCGGTTCACGATACCATACCCGGCACATTAGGAAGAACTCGATGCATTTGTCTGAATGCGCAACCCGATTCGAGTTTCTCCGCGAACAATGCCGCGAAGTATAGTATGTCAAAGCGCCTTATCAAGGCGCGGACTTCTCCGCAAATACAAGTAGAACGAGGGAGCGGTTCTGCAGGAAGGAGGGCTAAAGGGGCAGGTAAAAACAGGAACGTCGTCAAGTCCTTTTAAAGGGCCTTGGCGAGTTCCTCCGCGAAAGCGCTGTTTCTGGCTGGAGAATTGGCGGAACGACGACCGTTCGAGCCCTTTCTCGCTTGCGAATTGGGACCGCCGCCTGTAACCGGACGCTTGCTGCGTTCGGCGGGGCCGGCGTTCTTGATCGGGCCTCTTCCGGATTTCGGTGGTTGAGCAGGATTAGCCCGCAAAAGACGATCTTCGAGAGGCGCGCGATCGAACCGGCGGATGATAGCGTTCATCTCCTCCTGGTTCGGCGATTCTATGAAGGCGAATCCCTTCGACTCTTGAGTTTCAGGGTTGCGAATTACCTTGACCGCGTCAGCGACAAGGTTTTCTGAGGAAAGCCACGACTTGATATCGTCGGCTGTCACCCAAACAGGGAGATTTCCGAGAAAAACGGTAAAGCTCATTAGTAAGTGTTGTATGCTCCGTGAGGGAAGTACGAGGCGCACCCAAGGGAAACGGGAATTCCCGAAAGGCTATTAGCATGCTAGCATAGGGCGCGTCGCGCGGTAAATAGCAAAGGCCAGCTTAATTCGTTGCTGCACAAAGGCTAGATCATCTTTTTGATGTCTGTGACTGAGGTTTTGATCCGAAGTATTTCGCGCGCGCGATGGGCTGCTTTTGAGGTGCTGCGCGCCGTATCCGAAGGAGCGTACGCCTCCGATGTATTGCGGATACAGAGCCGTTCACTCGATTCCCGCGATGCCGGTTTAGCTTCTCAGATTGTGTTCGGCTGCCTACGATTCCAAGGCCAACTCGATTATTTAATTTTTCTTTATTCCGGAAAAAGCGCCGCGTCGTTGGATCTGGTAGTTCGTTTGGCGATCCGCATGGCGATTTTCCAGCTTCGCTATCTCGAGCGAATTCCTGCACACGCCGCCGTTCACGATTCGGTAGAACTCGTCAAATGCTACAAACGCGCTGCTACCGGGTTGACAAACGCGGTGCTTCGGAAAGTAACGCGCGATCCGGTTAAATGGCCGGACGCGTCTATCGAGCTTTCATGCCCCGAATGGTTGCTCAATCGCTGGAAGGAGCATTTCGGATCTGATGCCGCCCGGAACATAGCGGCTGCGGCCCTGGCAGAGCCGTCCGCCTATGTAAGCCTGGCGGCTCCAGCCGGCATCAGGTTGCAGGACATCGGCTCGCAATCGATTATTCCGCTGCTGGATCTTCAGCCCGGCCAAACGTATTTGGATTTATGCGCTGCCCCTGGCAATAAAACCATGCAAGCGCTTGAAACTCCGCTTCGTTTGGCCGTTGCCTGCGACATAAGCTGGAACCGGATCAAAGAAATTCCGCCTGTCTGTCCGCGTGTCGTATTGGACGCAACGCAGCCGCTCCCTTTCTCCGCTAAATTCGACCGTATCTTCGTCGATGCCCCCTGTTCCGGGACAGGCACCATGTCTCCGAATCCCGAAATCAAGTGGCGTCTGGCGGAACAGGATCTTCCTCGCTTTCGCGACAAACAGCAGCAGATTGCGGTGCAGGCCGCGAAACTGCTTGCGCCGGGCGGAAAACTTCTCTACGCTACCTGCTCGCTCGAACAGGAAGAAAACGAAGACGTGGTCCGCCATTTGCTCGCCCACCATCCGGCTCTCGAACTCGAACGTGAGGTCTGGCGCTTACCCGGCCGCGATCCCGGCGACGGTTTCTACGCAGCGTTAATGCAGCTGAGGGCTGATAGCTGATAGCTGATGGCTGATTGGTGATGGCTGATCACTGATCGCTGACGGCTGAAGGCTATTTCCGATGCAAATGGGGATGTGGTCCCGCCGGCTTCCCGCCATGTGAGTGACGATGGGGCCGGATGAGGCCGGTCCGCTCCAGCAGTTCCACATTGTGCAAAATCTCCATCGGCGTCCCTTCACCTGCAATACGCCCGCTTTCGAGCAGATAACAACGATCCGCAATCTCTTCTAAAGCATCGAGATCATGCGTGGCCATAATCACGGTCCTCGAGCCGTTTGCGGGAGACCCGAGCAGTTCTATGATCTGCGCCTGGCTGGCTGGATCGAGACCTGCGGTAGGTTCGTCCAGTATCAGCACTTCGGGATCGAGAACTAACACTGACGCGAGGGCTACGCGTTTCTTTTCTCCCAGCGAGAGGCGATGCGGAGCGCGATTCTTCAACTCCGCAATACCGAGCATTGCGAGCGTTTCTTCGACTTGTTGTCGAATTCTGTCCTTTGGCCAACGAAGTTGCAACGGGCCGAACGCTACCTCGTCGAAGACACTGGCGTTAAACAACTGAACATCCGAATTCTGAAAGACGATTCCGGTACTGCGGCGAAAGCGAAAGAAGAAATCGTCCTGTTGTAATCGGGAGGCGGCCAGACATTCCCCGAAAAAAGAAACTGCGCCTTGTTCCGGAAACGCTAAACCGGCAAGCAGCCGCAAAAGTGTCGACTTGCCCGAACCGTTTGCGCCCAGAAGCGCAACGCGCTCCCCGGATCGAATCTGGACCGTAACATCGCGCAAAGCAGAAATACTGTCGTACGAATACGAGACTTGCCGGACATCGAAGACGGCATCTGGCAACGGCGGCATTGTTGTCAACGACCGAGCCAGACGGCGATAAAAGAGATTCCGGCAAAGGCCGCTAACTGCAGCCAGTCGCGACTTTTCATTCGAAAATCGTCGAGTATTCTCACCTCGCCGCGAAAGCCGCGTGCTTGCATGGCGGAATATACATCGCCGCTCAATAGCAGGCTTTTATCGAGAAGAACACCCACACTGGCGCCAGCCAAACGCCTCTGTTCCGCCGGCTCGAAACGGCCGATTAGGCGGCTTTGGCGTGATTCGATCATGTCTTGCGCCGTTCGCATGAATAGAAACAGATACCGATATGTCATTTCGAGCATAACGACGGCAATCGCCGGGATCCTGAAGAACCGAAGCGCCTTCAGCAGGCGATTCCACGGCGTACACAGAACCAGAAGCATGCCGAAGGTCGCCGCGGTCTCCGCGCGAAAAACTAAAAATCCGACGGAATACGATCCCTGCTTCGTAACCGGCCATTGGAGCAGCGGGAGCCGGAACAGCACTTGGCCCGGGACAAGAAACATCGCCGGTAAGGCAATCACGCCAGCAAAGGCAAGGGCGGCAATCCAAATACGCTTTGCGAGCAGGCCCAGAGAAACGCGCGAGAGAAGGGCAAAAATAATACTGACACCGAATAGGGCAACCAGTGCCCAGAGGCGATGCACCAGAATCGTTCCCGCAATGAGAACTCCCATCCCGGCTAAATTCACCCGAGGGTCAAGACTTTGTAGTAACCCCTTCGATTGTGCAACACCTTCCGCGACTCGGGTTTCCTGCGCCGCCCGGGCGAGTCTATTCAGCGTTTTCTCAAGAAAGCCTCTGTGGCGGATGCCGTCTTTACAATTCCTGCCAAGCAGCCAGCTTACGAGCAAAACAATGAGAATTGTGAGAGCGACCCCTATCGTGGCCGCGGTGAAATACCCGAAATAGCGGTTATCCAGAAAAGTCGGCGTGTAGTTCGCAAGGGGCGCTTTCCAGAAAGACGACAAATGCGCCAAACCCGCCGGAATCCGCCCCGGTGGAGCATGACCGCCCGACGCACTAGCAATTCCTTGACGCAGCGCTGGATCTAAGAAGTCGCCCGTCCCCCACTCCCCCCAAGCGCTGCCCACCGCCAAAATGCCCAAAGGAGTCAGGACCAGAAAGAACGCGAGACCTACCCACAATTTCCGAAGCCCAGCGCTCGCCGGCGCCTCCCCAAGAGCGGCACTTGGCGCTGTCGTTCGAAGTAGGCCCGGGTTCGCGAGTTGCAAGTACCGCACCACACCGGCGGAAATAATCAACTCTGCCAAACCGGCAAACGTGAGATGCCCGATCATCATCGCTGGAATAGAAATGGTGAGTGGGTACGGCGCGTAGAGCGGCACGCCGACGTGATCGTGGAACAATGCCGGTTGAATGCCAAATTCGATCGCGGCACAAAGAGCGGCAGCATTGATCGCAATATAGCCGGCAACTCCGGCAGCTACCACGCGGCGCATCGAAGTAATCGGAGCCGACCGGGCAATAGCTCGGTATACAAGTGTCGCTATCAGCGAGCCGACGATCGCCATATTGAAGCAGTTGGCGCCGAAAGTAGTGATCCCGCCGTCGCCGAAAAAAAGCGCCTGGATCAGCAGTGCCGCGGATAATGCAAGGATCGACACCCAAGGACCCAGCACAATAGACGCGATCCCCATTCCGACGGCGTGACCGGTCGTCCCGCCGGGGAGAGGCAAGTTGAACAGCATAATTACAAAGCAAAATGCCGCGAATACAGCCAATAGCGGAACGGTTTGCGCACTGAAACTTTTCTTCACACGGCGGAGCGCCGCATACCAAAAAGGAGCGGCAGCCACGTAAAGGCCTCCACAAGTTGAGGGGCTCAGGTATCCGTCAGGGATGTGCACAATTCCACAACGACTTCGAACGATCTGATGTGCCGGTCGTTGGAACTATTATGGCCGAGGCAATGGATTACAATTGTTGCCGCGAAGCGCCGGCGGCGACCAATTGCAATTGCCGCAGGAGATAGGCCGAGGAAGAGCCCTTCACAATTACCTGATCCACGAGCCTCCTTTCAGGGCGAAGCGCAAATTTCTCAGGATCAGCTCCCGTTAACACAAACAGATGTATGCCCGCGTCAAGCCCCTTCAACTCTCGAATAAGCTTTAGACCGATATCTTCCGTCGGCAAGCGGAGATCGATAACGGCGCATTCGGGCTTCTGCTCGGACGCCAGCTTCAGTGCGGAACTCAGGTCAAGCGCTTCCAGAGTCTCAAATCCGCTGCGCGCAAGCAGCATGCTTCGAAGTGCCAGTTGATCGCAATCGTCGTCGGCAAGCAGGACTCTCATGTACGGAACTACGCAAGCAAATCTTATTTCGAAAATGTAATCTGAGCAATTACCAGTCTTGGCATCGTCTGATTCCAGCCATCCGGCAGGCTATCGAATGGCAAACGGAAAGACCGTGTCTCGTGAGGATCGAGCGCCTTGCCGCGCGCTCGTACAATCGGCAACCGCTCACGGTAAATTTCGCGCCCGTCCGTTCCCGAGAACAGGCAGTACACGTCGATCGAATCGACCGGCCTCGGCCCGTTATTGGTGATTTTCCCTTGAATCTCAACGACTCGTTGCTTCATGAAGTTTTCGCTCGCTTGCATGGTTACGTCGCTGAGCGCAAGATTTCCGACATAAGCCCGCGCGGCGGGCGCCGCCGGTCCGCTATTCTCCGGTTTTGTAACCGGCCCGCTAAAGTACAACAACGCAATCACCAGCCCGATCGCCACGACCAGGCACACCGCAATCGGGATCAGTGGAATTTTTTTGCGTTCGCGAACCGGGGCGGCCATGTCCTATGAGCAAGTCTAAACCTGAGCAAGTCTAAACCGGTGCCACGATTCCGCCGGCTTAGCGCTTTCTTGCGCTTTTCTTGGCGGACGTTTTCTTCTGTCCTCGCGATGCCAAACCTCGCCCGGATGCGGTTTTCTTCTTGGCGGCAGTTTTCTTAGCTCCTGCTCTCGAAGCCGCCTGAGTTCCCTTTCGTGCCGCTCCCGCACGAGCGGCCGACCGGCCGGAACGAGAGGCGCTCTTCTTAGTTGTTTTGGCCGTAGAGGCCCGCTTCGAGGAAGCTGTTGACTTCTTCGCGGCGCCTTTCTTGGCGGCCCGTCGATTTACCCGCCCCGACGCGCTCGAAGCAGCTTTCTTTGCGCCTCCACCGCTCCGCGAGCGGCTTCGTGAGCTATGACCGGCGCTGGTTCGACTTCCCTTCCTGCCGGATGAGCGGCCGGTTCGTTTGGCGCTCTCGCCACTGATGAGCTTATTGAAATTGCTTCTTTGGCCTCCTGCTGTTTCTTCTTCAAAGACCAGGACCAACCCGCGCTCATCGAACTTCTCGAAAAATTGTTCCCAACTGACGGGCTCCAGGCTGTCCTCGCCGCTGTAACCGGGAAAATCAAACCGAAGAATACCGACATCCTCGGCCGATCCCGTACGTTTTACATGCGAAGGCGTGGCGCTTCGCTCTTCTGCCCAATTTCGGATTACGTCATGATCCTTCGTTGTCTTCGAAAGATTCGGCATTCGATTCTCCCTTCTTCGACGCCGGACTGCTAGGTACGTCTGGCGCCTGTCATGAGGGAGACGCTGTTTCACTATTTAATGAAACGCAGTATATTGAACGCAGTTAACAAACAAGCCGAAAATATTTCTCGTTTAACCGTGTAAATTCTGCGCTCTCTCGCGGCAAACAGCATCCGATCCCATCCACCTGAAACCTCGCTCTTCGCATCGAGTCCCATTTAATGTCTGTCGCGCTAATCCGGCCGGTTGGCTCGGCAGGTTCAGGAGTAACAAACACCATGCCACTATTAAGCACTGAATTCAAATCGTTTAAGGATCTGTTTGTCAATCAGATCGAGGATCTCTATGATGCGGAAAATCGGCTGACGAAAGCTCTCCCCAAAATGGCGGATGCCGCAAGTTCGAGCCAGTTGAAGCAGGCCTTTCAGCATCATCTAACTGAGACACAGGGTCATGTCTCGCGTCTTGAAACCATCTTCCGTGAACTCAACATTGACCCCAAACGCGAGACCTGCGAAGCGATGAAAGGCTTAATCGCAGAAGGGGAAGAAATGGTTAAAGCCAAGGGCGATACCGACGTAAAGGATGCGGCCATTATCGCAGCGGCGCAGCGCGTCGAACACTACGAAATCTCCGGCTATGGAACGGCGCGTGCATTTGCCAAACGTTTGGGAATGACGCAGGCGGCGAACCTGCTTCAACAGACACTGGGCGAGGAAGAAGCAGCGGACCGGAAATTAAACCAGATTGCCGAATCGTCTGTAAATGTTCAGGCTGCCTCTGCCGCAAGAGTCTGACAAAACCTGACTGCCTGCGGGCCGGAGCTCTTCGTTCCGGCTCGCATTTCATCCCTTTATTGCCTCAATTCGCAGCCGCCG
>DAISJE010000194.1:0-7930 GCA_036821665.1 Bryobacteraceae bacterium
ATACCAGCCGCTATGCAGAATCCAGCGGCCCAGATATTGAGCCAGTCGCGGCATCGTGTATCCGTCGAAACTCGGGCCGGATTTTTTTATGTGCCAGATCTCCGCTTCGAGCGCCTCGCTGACGCTTTCATCCGCATCGATCGATAAAATCCAATCGTGAGTTGCCAGTTCCGCCGCTATGTTCTTTTGCGCCGCATAACCATGCCAGCCCGCTTCCTCTACGCGCGCCCCTAATTTTGCGGCAATCTCCACCGTGCGGTCATTCGAACCGCTGTCCAAAACCAGAATCTCGTCGCAACAGCGCAAGCTCTCGATAACGCGGCTTACGTTCCGCTCTTCGTTAAACGTGATGATGGTTGCGGAGATCTTCATGTCCGGCGATTCAGGATATGCTCACCGGAACTAGCGAAAAGGAAAGGATGAACATTGCGAGCGCTGCTCCCGAGAGCCACAGCCTTCCGCGGGAAAGCGGCGTTTGATCGTAGACCAGCGGATGGCGGCGTCCAAAAAGAAAGAGCAGCACCGCCCATATCCACCACGCCCGATAAAAGAAACCCAGCCCAACCAGAATGGCGATAAACGCATGAGTGACATAGCGGTGCCAGCGCTCGCCTAAAACCGCATAGAGGATATGGCCGCCATCCAGTTGTCCCATCGGCAGCAGATTGATAGCGGTGGCCAGCAAACCAGCCCAAGCCGCCACGGCAGTCGGATGCAATGACACGTACACTGCCGGAGCATGCGGAAACCGTATCAGTTCGAGTGCGCGAAGCGCCAGCGGCGTTCCAAAAATAAAACGCGATTGCTGGGCGGGTAAAAGAGCGACGTGCGACAACGAAACCCCCACAACGAGGAAGGGAATCAACGCAAGAAAGCCTGCTATCGGCCCCGAGATGCCGATATCGAAGAGCGCCTTTCGCGAATAGATCGGACCTCGAATACGAATAAACGCCCCAAAGGTGCCCAGAAGCAGCGGAGAGGGTAAAAAGTAAGGGAGGCTGGCGTCTACCCGTAAGCGCCTGCAATCGAAATAATGACCGAATTCATGAGCCAGCAGGATCAGCAACAGGGGCAGGGAAAATTCCAGACCTTGCCAGAGGCGAGTGTCGCCATGAATCAGCCGGGTGTAGCCGGAGAATACCAGCGAAACATCTAGCGGTTCGCCGGTAGAAAAGGCCTGAACCAATGCGAATCCAAAAATGGTGGTTGAAACCAGCGTCAGCCCGAAGAGCAGCAGGTTCAGCCACCACCCCTGCGACCACAAGCCGCGGAACACAAAATCAGGCGCGTGTTCCAGGCTTTCAATCCGGCCTGTGGACCCTGGCACAGACACATCTATTTACTGCAGCGTCTGCAGTTCCTTACCAGGCTTGAAACGCACCGCTTTGCCGGGCGGGATAGCAACTTCGGCGCCGGTTCTAGGGTTCCGGCCGATTCCGGTTTTACGGGGTCGCACATTGAAGATTCCAAAGCCTCTTAATTCAATGCGGTCACCCTCGCTCAATGCTTTTTTCATCGTTTCAAAGACGGTTTCAACGGCCATTTCGGCCTTTGTCTTTGTGATACCGGTACGATTTACGACCTCATTGATGATGTCTAGCTTGATCAAGGACCCTCCAGAAATCACTCCCCGGCGCGATTGAGCGTTGAAAGCGGCTTCAACCGCGGCCGTAGGCGACGGAATCTTAATGATAAGAAGGAGTTTAGCGCAATGTCAAACGTCCGCTTTGGGGTCTGGCGCGAATTCCCTTAGAGACCGCATTTTTTGCAGCATATTGCGCACAACTACCGGGTCGTCCCGATGAGCGCCTATATATAAGTTATTGGGTGTAATTAAATCAACGATTTAACCCGGAATGGGGTTTTGGTGTTGTAGTTGCAAACATATTGTTGGAGCGGAAAGATGAAACCGGTGAACGTACTCTTGGTCGAAGATAGTCCGGCTGACGTTCGCCTGATTCGGGAGGCGCTTAAAAACGCCACCGTACCGGTTCGGATTACAGTGGCGCAAGACGGTGTCGAAGCAATGGATTACCTCCACGATTCCGAACAGGCTGATGCGCTTCCGGACTTGATGCTACTCGATCTCAATCTTCCGCGCAAGAACGGGCGTGAGGTACTGGCTGAAGTAAAGACGTCGCCTCACCTGAAACAGATACCCGTCCTCGTAATGACCAGCTCACGCTCGGAAGAGGACGTCAACCAGGTTTACGCATTAAATGCAAACTGCTATATCGCAAAGCCTTACGATTTTCAGGAATATGTGAACATTGTGCATTCGATAGAGCACTTCTGGCTCATGACCGTAACCCTGCCCGATGCAGATCACTACGGGCCGGCCATTCCTCGTTGTCACACGGCCTGACCCAAAAAAATCGGGGACATTCCGGGCTTGGATCCGACTCGCGGCAGTATTCGAGCAGCAGGGGTGTCCCCGATTTTCTGCGGCCGGCCGCTCAAGCCTTCGATGCGGCGCTCTGTTCCGTTGCTGCGCGCGCCGCGGCTAATGCTGCTTCGTAATTCGGATGCTCGCCAACTTCTTTCACGTACTCGACGTGCCGCAGCGTATTATCCTTATCCACCACAAAAATCGCCCGGCTTTCAATACGCAGGTCGGGAATCAATGTTCCATAGTGTTCGCCGAATGATCCGGTCCGGTGATCGGAAAGCATCGTGACCCGGTTGACCCCATAGTTTCCGCACCAGCGCTTCTGGGCGAATGGGAGATCCATGCTGATGGTAAAAATTTGCACATCGGCTAGCTTCTCCGCTTCGCTGTCGAACCGACGGGTCTGTGCGTCGCAGACGGGAGTATCGAGAGAAGGCAGCACACTGAAGATACGGACACCCTGTCCCGTTTTTGCGAGATCGATTTCCTGAAGACTGGAATCGACAACCTTGAAATCCGGAGCTTTATCGCCGGGATTCAGTTGCGGTCCGGCAAGCTGGAACGGATTCCCTTTAAGAGTTGTCGTTCGGTTCGAAGCGCTGCTATTTGCCATCGGCCACAGTGTAGCAAGAGAGGGAAGCGGCGCAGCGACATTCATGCCGAGACGGGTTTGAACATTTGTGGCGCACGATTCATCGTGCCGGCGGGGAGTTCACTGCCCGCCCCAAATGCAGAAGTCTCATTCATGCCGCAACGCCGCCATTGGATCTATTCGCGATGCTCTTCTTGCAGGCACATAACCAGCCAAGAGCGCGGCAGCGAGCAGAATAACTATCGCGAGCATCAACGTTCGCGGATCGTTGGGCTTCACTCCGAATAGAAAAGACTCGACAAATCTGGACAGGCTGAGCGCCGCAGGCACACTAATGCCAATTCCCACGACGGCCGGCACAAAAATCTCGCGGAGCACGTTCCAGATAACGGTGCCGGATTGCGCCCCAAGCGCCATGCGAATGCCGATCTCGTTTGTGCGTCGCGCGACGGTGTAGGACAGCGTCCCATAGAGACCGACACAGGCAATCGTCAGTGCCAGAAATGCGAAAGCGGAACACAGATCGGCGAGAGCGATGTCCTGGCGAATGTAATCGTCAATCGCGGCTTTCTGGGTCCTTACATCCGTCACCGGTACGCGGTCGTCGGCTCGGCGGACGATTTCACACACCGAATTAACATCTGCGAGTGGATCGCCTGCTGTACGCAGCACATATACCATCTGGTTCGGCTGCGGATAGCCTTGATCGTACGGCATGTACACGACCGGCGGAATTTTTCCTCTTAATCCCCCATATCGCGCATCTTTGGCTACCCCGACGATTTCCATGTCTCGTGCAGGATGCTTGTCTTGCCACAGAATGAGGTGACGGCCTAGCGGATTCTGACCGGGCAAGTTGATTTTGGCGAATTGTTCATTGATGATCGCAACCGGTTGCGAGCCGGCGCGGTCTCGTTCTTCGATGTCGCGACCCGCCAGGATAGGAATCTGCATCGTGGTCAAATATCCCGGTCCGACGGTCATGTAACGGTTTGCGCCATTCGCCGGGGCACGCTGATGGGTTCGCCGTCTCCGGCTTCGAGCAGGGAATAGCCGGACAAGCTCGCGCTGCGCACTCCGGGAATCCGGGCGAACCTGGCTCTTAGCCTGCGGTAGAAATCGTCGATTTCGGGATCACGATGCCCGGCCTGGCGCGCGTCCAACTGGAACAGCAGCAAATTATCGCGGTTGAATCCAAGCTGGACCGATTGCAGATTCGACAATGTGCGGACAAAGAGTCCGGCAGCAACCAGCAGCAGCAGCGAAATGGCGATCTGGCTCATTACCAGTAACTGGCTCATGCCGATGCGCCAAAAGAAGTGCCTGCTATGCGGTTGCCCGGCGACTGTTTCCTTCAGCGCCGGTGCAACATCCACACGTGTAGACTGCATTGCTGGAACCAGGCCGAAGAGTACGCCGGTAAGCAGAGAAAGCGCGGCGGCCACGCTAAAGACATGCCAGTTCAACTCCGCATGAACGGCTATACGCGAAGAGCCGCCTTCGAGCAGCAGGCCAAGAAAACGAATGCCCCAGAGAGCGATGAAAAGTCCAAGAATCCCGCCGAGCGACGCAAGAAGAACGCTTTCAGTTAGCAGCTGCCGGATGACGCGCAGACGGCCGGCTCCGAGACTCAGGCGCAACGCGATTTCACGTTTGCGCGAAGCGGCGCGAGCTAGCAGCAGGTTGGCGACATTCGAGCACGCAATCGCAAGAATCAGCATCACGAGAGTCATCAATATATAAAGCGGTTTCGAGAACCGGCGTCGCAGTGTGTCCAGCCCGGCCGCTCCTTCCTTGAGCATCAGAACGGGAAGATTTGCCCGCTGTTGATCGTCCTTTGCGGTAATCGCGACCCACTGCCGGAACTGAGGAGCGAGCACGGCCTGCGCCTGATCGAGAGTGACGCCAGGGCGCAAACGGGCCATGATTTGGACCCAATAATAGTTCTGGGCCAGATATCCGTCCGCGCGAAAGCCGAATGGGTCGATCCGCCCTAACACAACATTGGTGTGCATCGGGAGATACACGTCGGGAGTCGCTTCCGGATCGACGCCAAAAAATTCGCGATTGAAACCGGCAAAGTGGCCCCAAGGTTCAACACGTTGCTTGACCTCGTGCGCATCCTAGGTTTCGACCTGCTGCTCGTTCCTCGACCACTTGTTCCAGCCGTTCAATCGCTCGTCCGCGATTCCGCCCATCCCGGGAGCCGGGACACTGCCGAGGACGAGCGTCCTTTATATACGAAAGATGGGGAAGAGACCGATGAGCCCTGAGCTGCAGAAAGTCAATGCTCTGGGCGTTTACCTGCACGACCGTAGAATCGGAATCATCAACCGGTTGGCGGGTGATAGCCACATCTTTGCTTTCGAGCAGGACTACATCGATGATCCGAACCGTCCGGCGTTGAGCCTTTCCTATAAAAGCCGCACGGGTGGCCTCGTCACAAGCGTGAGGCAGATCAGTCGCCGTCTGCCGCCGTTCTTTTCTAATCTGCTCCCCGAGGGACACCTGCGAGACTACCTTGCCGGGAAGGCCGGTGTCAAAAAGGAACGGGAATTCTATTTGATGGCTGTGCTCGGGGCCGACCTGGCCGGTGCAGTCACGGTCAAGCCCATTGATGCCGGCTGGCGTGAGCATCAGCATGATCACGATCATCACGGGCATGAAGAAGAAGATCAGCAACAAAAGAATATACTGCGGTTTTCGCTTGCGGGCGTCCAGCTCAAATTCTCCGCCGTGATGGAAGCATCGGGAGGTCTTACAATTCCGGCACATGGAGTGGGGGGATCGTGGATTACCAAATTGCCTTCAACGCAGCACGCCGCCGTTCCAGAAAACGAATACGCGATGCTGGAATTGGCCCGCGCGATCGGCATTCAAGTTCCTTCTATACGCCTTGTATCCGTGGCCGAAATCGAAGGCCTGCCGCCTGACGCTGCCCGCCTTAAAGGCAAGGCGCTCGCCGTCGAGCGCTTCGACCGCGCGGCTGGCGGGCGTCGCATCCACATGGAAGACTTCGCGCAAGTTTTCGGATTGTTTCCCGACGACAAGTACGGCGAGCGCAGCTACGCCAATATCGCCGCAGTGCTCTGGGCTGAAACAGGAGAGGAGGGGACCTATGAGTTTGTGCGCCGCCTCATCTTTTCCGTGCTCATCGGCAACACGGACATGCACCTCAGGAACTGGTCTCTCCTTTATCCCGACGGCCGGACGCCGATGCTGTCGCCGGCACATGACTTCGTTTCCACGTTGCCCTACATCCCGGGCGATTCGCTCGCGCTGTCATTCGGCAAGACGAAAAGCCTTGATGGCGTAACTGCCGACCAGGTGCGGCGCTTCGCGGACACCGCCCGGCTTCCGATGAAGCCCGTGATGGACATCGCCAGGGAGACCGTCGAGAGAACGGAGCGTGCCTGGAAAGAACTGCCGCAAAAGGATCTGATTCCTCATGACATTCTCAGGGTCATCGACGGACAGATTGCGAACGCAATTTCCAGAACAACATTGGGATGACACCTCCGCCGGTGGATTTTTCGGAATTTATTCGCAAGGAGAATTCTCCGGCGGGAGGTGTTAGGGCTAGCTTATCTCGATAGAATGATTTGGCACGGGCACTCTACACCAGACCGAGTTATCAAAGAACGAACCAACAAATGCAAAAGCCCCGGAACCTTTTACTCTTGCGTGAAATAGCAAGTAACTGGAGGACTATTTCGTCCTCCAGTTACACTTAAGCTGCTTCCTCTTCAGGAAACTCAGGGCTCCCTCCGAGGAAAGTATGGACCACCGTTGGTACTGATGTATCAAAGCCAACGATGTCGAGCGAACCGGCGTCGATTGGATCCGTGATACGCGTGCGGTTCGCCACCATGTTGATGACGATCAGCTTCGTATCTAGACCAATTTTGCGCCGGTAACTCTCAAGTGCCTGCGACGTGTGCTGGTCTCCCGCCCACGTTTCGCCGTCCGTGACCACGACGAATGCATCGACTGCATACTTATGCTTCTGTGCGTAGTCGATCGCCACCGTCGTATCAGTGCCTCCGAAATTGCGCTGGCACTTCTTCATGGCCGCATCCAGCCGATCGTTCGCCGAGATTTTCAGATCCACGAACTGCGTCGCGAAACCGCCGATAAAGTGGTTTGGCTCCGTCCGGGCAATCAACATCGCCATAGCCGCGGCGCCCATGTTTGGGGTGAGACCGGCAAAGCCGGCCACCCTTCCCATGGTCATCGAGCCCGACACGTCGATACCCAGAAAGAAGCGCTTGCCCGTGGCTGGCACAAACTGAAACGCCTGGTAGTACGCGCCATTCAGCGCGTCCAGTACCTGCGGAACAGCCGTCCAGCTTAGGGATCCCTTGTCGCCGTGCCCTGCCTGGTATACAAGCAGAGCCTTCAATACGTCTATGGGATGCGCACGCGCCTTGCGAAGCAGTTCCCGGTCGCCCAGCCTGTTGGTCACAAGCTTTGCGGCATCCGAGAACGGCGCCAGCAACCCGCACGCACCCATGCGGCCCATCGTACGCAGCATCGCGCCGAGCGGCATCTTTTCGAGCAATGCCTCCCAAACCGCAGCCGACTTCAGCTGTTCGGTTGGAATCATCTCCCGGGTCAAGCCGTGCTCACGAACCAGACGAATCACCGTGGTCTCATCGGCCTGCTTCGCTTGCTC
Source organism: Bryobacteraceae bacterium (assembly GCA_036821665.1). GTDB lineage: Bacteria > Acidobacteriota > Terriglobia > Bryobacterales > Bryobacteraceae > Bog-105. The sequence goes on from DAISJE010000194.1 coordinate 7,657, forward strand.
GAAGGCATGCATGATGGCCGGCAATTCCGAACTCAGAGCTGGATAATGATCTTCGCGCAGCAGGTTCTTGCCTGCATAGCGCTTGACGTTGTGTTCGCCGTATTCCGCGCCCGTAACCCAGCGTGCAACCGCATGGTTCATGGGCACATGCGCCAAGCGGAACAGATCGCGGTGGCTCCAGCCGCCGCGCTGCTGGTATTTCACCAGCTGATAGCCGAGACGGTCGATTGGCGTCTTCGCCGTGTACCAGTGCGCGATTGCCTTGCGCAGAGCT
>DAISJE010000195.1:0-7886 GCA_036821665.1 Bryobacteraceae bacterium
GCTCGGCGTCATTTTGCCTGCATACAAAGGCACGTGGAACACGCAATGGACGAAATCCGGCGCGATTGTTCCCCAAAAGATTCAGGGCAAGTGGTGGATGTACTATCTGGGGACCAAGAAAGACAGCGACGGCAAAATACGCGATCACATGGGCCTGGCCTCGTCGCCCGATCTCCTTCATTGGAGCGATGCGACCGACAAACCCGTGCTCGACCGCCGTCCCGACGCATTCGACTCGCGCGTGATGGAACCGGGTCCTGCGCCGTTTGTGACAGACGCAGGCATCTTATTGCTTTACAACGGCGCAAACGAGGACCTCGTCTACTCCCCGGGCTGGGTTCTGTTTGACAAGAACGATCCAAGACGTGTGCTGGCGCGAGCAGATCAGCCTTTCATCGCACCGTTGCTTCCGTGGGAGAAAACGGGTAATGTTTCAAACGTCATTTTTCTCGAAGGCGCTGTGCCTCAGGGTTCGGCGCGCCGCGAGTCGAATCTGAAATTACTTGGCTACTATGGCGGAGCCGATAAGTATATCGGTGCAATGAAAATAGCTATTTCGTTCGGCAAAAATTAGGCGCGCGTCATTCGTAGCGCAAGGCCCGCGTCGGATCGACGCGGCTGGCGCGATACGCCGGTACGAACCCAGCCAGACAAGCGACAACAGTCAAAGCGAGCGCGGCGGCGGCAAGCGTCATCGGATCGTGCGGCGAAAGACCGTAGAGCTGGCTGCGCACCAACTGGCTGAGGCCGATTGCCGATGGAATGCCGATTACCACGCCTCCAGCAACAACCATGAGAACTTCGCGCATCACCATCCAGATCACGTTGCCTTGTAGCGCGCCGAGGGCCATCCGGATGCCGATTTCACGGGTACGCCGGGCGACTGTATACGCCATTACGCCATAAAGGCCAATCACTGCAAGCAGCGTGGCAAGGAAACCGAAAACAGTGGAAAGGCTGGCGACCAGCCGTTCTGTTCGCAGCGACAGATCAAGCTGCTGCTCCGTGGTTCGCATGTCGTAGATGGGAATGTTGGGATCGAGATGCCGCACCTTTTGCCTGACAATTGACATGATCTGACGTGGGTCGGCCGTTGTGCGCAGATAGACAGTCATACCGCCTACATGTTCGTCCGCAAGATAGGGAACAAAGGCCTGAACCGGAATCTGGTCGCGCAGATTCGTGTATTTAACATCCTTGACCACGCCGATGACTTCCATATCGGTCTTCGTGCCCGGATCGGACCCGAATCCGATGTGTAGCCCGATCGGATTTCGGCCGGCGAAGAATTTTCGAGCAAAGGCCTCGTTGATCATGATGGTGGTGGGAGATGTGTCGTCCTTGTCCGGACCGTGTTTCACGCGTTGGACGTCTTTGACGGTAAAATCGCGGCCCATGATAATGGGAATCCCCATAGTCGCGAAATAATTCGGACTGATCGAGTTCATAAACGGTTCCGGTGTTTGGCCCGGCTTCGCCGAATAACCTTCCACGGTAACTGACGAATCCCACTCGTTGTCTTCGAGAATTCGTATTCCGGCAAGGCCGACCGAACGAACGCCGGGAACCGATCGGAGATCGTACGTAAGCGTTTTATAGAAAATCTTGGCGCGTTCTCCGCTGTATCCATTCACGGACGGGTCCAGATTGAAACCGATCAAACGCTCCGCCGGAAATCCTGGCCCAAGATCGCGAAGGTTGGTCAAGGTACGGAGGAAAAGGCCGGCGGCAATCAAAAGCAGCAGCGAAAGAGTTACCTGCACGCCGACAAGTATTTTTCGAAATGCTACGTTGCCGCCGCCCAGAACAGCGCCAGCCTGATCTTTTAGCGTGGGTGCGACATCGGCATGCGAGCCGCGCAGCGCGGGTACCAGCCCGAAGATCAGAGCGGTCACGAGCATGGTGACAAAAGTGAAGGCAAGAATGCGGAAGTCGGGGACTGCGGAGATGGTGAGATCGCCGATAGAATCCGGAGGCAAATAGGCCGTCAATAGCAAGCGGTCCGCCCAGACCGCAACGAGCAATCCGGCAGCCGCGCCTAAAGCCGAGAGCAGTAGGCTCTCCACCAGGAATTGCCGGATGATTCTTCTGCGGCTCGCGCCGATGGCGAAACGGATTGCAATTTCGCGCTCGCGTGCCGTGGCCCGCGCCAACAGCAGATTGGCGAGATTAGCGCACGCAAGCAGCAGCACTGCGCCGGTGATTCCCATGAGCACCCAAAGTGGAGTTGCAAGTTGCTGCCGCAAGTAGGAACGGCCCTGCGAACCGGGCAGAACATCCATCCAACATTTCAGGAACTGCTGCTTAGTGTAGGCCGAAGCATTGCGAAAGGCAGGCTCCTTCACCTCCATTTCGAGCATGCCGTGCATGAACGGTTGAAGGGATGCCTTCGCTTGCTGGATCGAAACACCGGGTTTTAATCGGCCGAAGGCATTCACCCAGCGCTGGCGGCGATCTTTCATTCCGTCCCAGAATGGCGTCATCTGCGCCTTCATCATGATCGGAATGAATACCTTCGTAGTATGGCCGAGTTCCACCCCGTCGAATCCAGGCTGCGCCACACCGATTACGGTCATATCGTGGCCGTTGATCACCAGTGTTTTGCCGATCATATTGCGATCGGACGAGAACCGCGTCTGCCAGTAGCTGTAGCTGAGCACGGCGAAGGGTTCTCCGCCCGGTGAGCGGTCATCGTTGGAAGTAAAAGTGCGGCCGAGAGCGGCGGTTACGCCAAGTACGGGAAAATAGCTGCCGGAAACAAGCTCGGCTCCAACGCGTTCGGTCCGATTGCCGTAACCCAGGCTAGCTTCGAATGCGAAACGGCAGAACATTCCCGAAAAAACCTGGTTGTGATCGCGGAAGTCGCTGTACATGGGATATGAGATTGAATTCCCACCCCAGTTACTGCCGTAATGGGAGCCGCGCATCGTCAGCAGGACGAGTTGTTCCGGCTGCTTGACCGGAAGCAGGCGCAGCATGACCTGATCGAGCAAGCTGAAGATAGCGGTATTTGCGCCGATTCCGAATGCCAGCGAGATGACAGCGATCACCGTAAATAAGGGAGTTCGCCGAAAGCCGCGAATGGCGTAACGGATATCATTCCAAAGACTCGTCAACGGCTTACCTCCTGATCTGGAAATCGGGTCGGGCATGCCCGACCCCTACGCTGATACGGAAATCGCGCCGAGCGTACCCGACGCCTACGCGCGGCATGCCCACTAATTAATGCCGTGAATGCGAAGCTCTACAAGCTGCTGGAGCGAAAGTTTTTGAACGCCCCGCGAGCGCAGTTGCCGAATGTAGTCGGGCGTTACGCCATGAATACGCAGCGCGATCAACTCGTCTGCCTCAGGGCGCGCATAGCCGAGTTTCTCGATTTGTTGAACGAATTCGGGGGACACACCATGGATGCGAAAGGCGATGAGCTGATCGGGATCCGGATGTCGATAGCCCAATTTTTCGAGACCTTCAACAAACTCGGGCGAAACACCGTGGATACGGAAGGGGATGAGCTTGTCCGCATCAAGATGCGAATAGCCAAGCCTGTCGAGCTCTTTGACAAACTGTTCCGAAACTCCGTGAATACGAAAGGCGATCAGCTTATCCGCGTCTAAATCTGTTATCCCGGCAGATTTCATCTGGCGCGCAAAAGCGAGACTGACATCGTGCAGGGCGAATGCGAACTGTTCATCCGGAGTGAAACCGGCTATGCCGAGCGCGCTCATTTCAGAGCCGTATTGCGGATTCGGATGAAAGGTGAATAGACCCGCGCCTTCGCGGTCCTTCAGAAAACCGTCGCACTCGATGTTACCCGCATCGCGAACGATCGTAAAGCGGACATCGTGTTTGCCGGCGACGGAGAGGTCGAGTCCGCGGAAATCTCTCGCGTCCCAGTTGGAGCTGCTGCTTGAGTGCCGGCCAAATTCGCCGGACGTATTGATTGAGAACTGAATTCGCCCCGCGATGCCCGATGGACTCATCGTCCATTCGCCATGCTCTGTAGCGGCGCTCGCCATCGCAGCGAAGGTAAGCACACTGAGAATAAAGAAACACTGCTTGTGCATGGTGTAGCTCCTTAAAAGACGCCGGCGACTTTCAGCTCAATGAGCTGGTGAATGTTCAAGTTGGTGAATCCGTGGCTCCGCACGTTTTGAATGAACTCCGGAGTGATGCCCTGGACTTTTGCAGCAAGAATGTCATTGGTCTTCAAATCTTTAAAGCCGGCCGACTGCAAGCTGCGAATATAATCCGGGGTCACGCCTTGCACTTTGAATGCGATTAGTTTGTTCAAGCTAAGGCCGTCCAGTCCTAACGTTTTGAATTCTGCAGCCTGGGCAGGATCGACGCCTTGCACCTTCATCGCAATGATTTGATGCACCGTGACATCCTTCCCGTATTCGGACCGAACCTTATTCACGTATTCGGGCGTTACGCCCTGTACCTTAAGCGCGACCAGATCATGCGTATCGGGGTTCAGGCCAGCGGCGCGAATCTCTTTCACATATTCAGGCGTGATTCCTTGTATCTTCATGCTGACCAGATCGTGTGTGTTTGGATTCAACCCGGCGGCGCGAATCTCTTTTGCGTATTCCGGCGTGATGCCTTGCACTTTCATGGCAATAAGGTTGTCGACGCTGGTATCAAAGCCGGCAGCGCGCATTTCGTGGATGTAATCAGGTGTCACGCCCTGAATCTTGAGCGTGACTATTTGATCGACCGTCAGGTCCTTCAGACCGGCGGCCTGTAAGCCAGCGATGTAAGATCCTCCGCCGGCATCAACGTCATCCCCGGAAGACGAGGGAGCCTGCGGGGCTCGAGGAGCGGCTTCAACGGGATCGGATATGGCGGCAATCATAGGCGCCGCTCTTTCCATACGAGAACAGGAGGGAGAGGCCGTGTAAGCAATGGCCGGAACGGCCGGAGCCGCAGGCCGATCTGGAAGGGCCGGCGCTTCGACGGAGTTGGCATCCAAATCGGAGATATCGGTGAACACGCGATTGGCGGTGGTGGTGGCGAACAGGGCGCCCGCCGCGCACAGTACTCCGACCGCGGCCAGACCACCACGAGGGATGCTGCGCGTGATGGCTTGGACGCCCAGCAAGCGGCCAACGCGTGACCGTAGAGATCCGTTGTTGGCTGCCATAACGAGCGCTGGCGCTGCGCGCCACGTTTCCATCATGGTCAGCGCTCTCGCATAGTCGCCTGCATTACCACAGATTCCAACCGCGATATCGTCGCAACAGTTTTCCCGTTCAGCCCGAACGCAATTGCTGACCCACCAAATAGCCGGATGATAGAAGAGCACCGTTTCGGCCGCAATTTGGAACAGGTTCACGAAACAATCTAAGCGCTTGATGTGCGCGAGTTCGTGCGCGATCACGGCTTCCAACTGCTCTGAGGACAGCCCAGTCATCGCGCTGATCGGAATCAGAACTACGGGACGGAACCAGCCCATAACGGCCGGCGCTCCCACCAGGCGCGTGTGGAGATAACGCACTGTTCTGGTGAGTCCCAAGCGTTCTTGCAATTGAAGACAGCGCTTGGCGAGATTTGCGGCGAGAGGCGCGCTTTTTTCGCGGTGTAGACGTTCAAGCAGAATCCATCCACCCAACGCGCGCAAGGCGAAGACAAGAACGCCTCCGAACCAGGCCCATACCGCGCAACTTAACCAGTCGATAGAAGGGAGAGGCGCATGCACCGGCCCGACGGAGTTATCAATTGCGAGCTTCGCGGCAACTTGCAGAGAAGCGATGACCTGGTGCGTCGAACCGGAATCCAGTGCCGGCGCAGGTTGGCTTTTGAGAAGCACAAACGTAACGACTGGCGCGGCGCTCATCAGCGCAAGCGTAATGACTCCCGCCGCATAGCGCACGCGCGCCGAGCGTGTAAAAGCGAGAAAGATGTAGAACAGCAGAGCGAGTGCCGCGCCTTCCCACAGGAAGTGAACGAGCGTCCAACCGAGCGTTCGAATGGTCTCAGGCGTCAGCCAGGAAGCTGAAATCATCGTGATGTTCTCCCTTCGTATTCATCCAGCATCCGGCGGATCTCGTCGATTTCTTCCGGAGAAGTTTTCTTGCCCGCCAAGGCATGCATCATTAGTTGGCTTGCGGAACCGGCAAAAGCGCGCTGCAGCAGATCTCCTACAAGCTGGCGCTTGGTATTTTCGGCGGGCAGCCGGGCTTCGTAAATGTGCGCCCGGGAATCTTCGTTCCGTTTTACGGTGCCCTTGGTTGTCATGATCTGAAGCAACTTCAGAACCGTTGTATAGCCGGTGGGTTTTGTCCGGGCTAATACGTCATGCACTTCCCGAACGGTCGACGGGCCGTGCTCCCAAAGAACGCGTAAAATCTCTAATTCTGTCGAAGTTGGCTTCGGTGGCTGTGAGTTCGCCATGCCTGCACTTTACTACGAAGTCATTCGTAGTGTCAACGAAAAATTTCGTAGATGAATGCTGAAGACTGCTCGATTCCGGACACCCGCGTTCCGAAGCGGACGAAATTGGAATGCTATTCTCGGGGCGAGGCATTGTGCGAATTGGTCCGCGCCGGGTTGGTATCTGCCTGGCACTTTCGCTAGTTGGGCTGGCGCTTTTGTATGCGGCCGAACGAAACCTGCCCCGGCCTTTTCGGGAATATCCCGGCGATGAATACCGCATCGGCCAGATCCAACTCCCGTCCGACTTCGATCAAAAGACCGAATGGGTCTTTGCCCGGTTGATGTACCCCTCCATTCCAGACGCGCATTTCCGGCACGCCGGCTGGGATTGGACACGTGGACACTCGAGCTGGACCAACGATTATCCCCGTGCCGACCGCCACTTTTTGCAAGCGCTCCGCCGCTTGACACGTCTGGACGCACGCTCTGTGGAGCAGCCTGTCAATCTGGACGACAAGAATGACGTCTATAACTATCCGTGGCTCTACGCGGTATTCGTGGGCGAATGGCAGTTGACCGACTTGCAAGCGCACACGCTTCGGGATTACCTGTTGCGGGGCGGTTTTCTAATGTGCGATGACTTCTGGGGCACGAACGACTGGGCGATCTTTCAGGACAGCATGAAGCGCATTTTCCCGGACCGGCCCGTTGTGGAGATTCCGGATAAAGACCCGATTTTCCATACCGTCTACGATTTGGACAACCGCTACCAGGTTCCGGGCGAATGGGGCGTGCGAACCGGCGTCCCTTTCCGGAATGACGGTTATGTCGCGCATTGGCGCGGCATTTATGACGACAAAGGACGAGTAATGGTCGCGATTGCCTTTAATTCCGATTTGGGCGATTCTTGGGAATGGGCGGACGATGCGGAGTACCCCGAAGAGTATTCGGCGCTCGGGATGCGGATTGGGATCAATTACATCATCTATTCGATGACGCACTGAGAGCGGTCAGCAATCAGCAAAAAAGCTGTCAGCTGTCGGCAATCAGCCATCAGCTTATGAGGAAGGTTTCCTTTTCTATATTCGCTTTTACAACAGCGCTGATCCTGTGCGCGAGCGACCTCTCGCACGACGAGATGAAGATGCTCCAAGATCCGGGCGGCTGGCAATACATCACGGTCAGCGATAACGATAGCGGTATTCAAACTCAACACACCTGTTTCGATGGGCATCCGCATCCCGATGAGTGCAGCGGAACGCTTACGCTCCGTGCCGATAAGACGTTTGCGAAAGACGTCTACATTCATCATCAAGGCGTGCAGCGGACCGGAACCTATGAACTGAATGGCGATCAATTGGCGTTCTATGACGAGTTCGGGACAGAAGACGGGCCGTATACCGTTGCGATCGACACTGCAAACAAAACCATGACGCTCGACATGCCGCAGCTTCATATCGGATTCGAGCTTGAGAGCGCCTATAAGAAGGAATTGCGGAAGGGGAAGGGAG
>DAISJE010000196.1:0-4811 GCA_036821665.1 Bryobacteraceae bacterium
CTGACGATCGGACGCACCGGCGGCTACACCGGCATTTTGATTGACGATCTGGTCAGCAAGGGTGCTGACGAGCCATATCGCATGTTTACTTCGCGAGCGGAGTTTCGCTTGCACTTGCGCATCGACAACGCGGATGAGCGCCTGACCCCACTAGGCCGTCAGGTTGGCTTAGTTGACGACGCTCGTTGGGAACAGTTTACGCGTAAACAGGAACAGAAGGCGAAAATCGTATCGCTGCTCGAAGGAACACGCGCTAGTGCTCTACCGGAGATTGTGGGTGCCACCGCTGCATCGGATAACCCTACGTTGATAGTCTGGCTGCGCCGTCCCGAAGCCCGCATTGAGCAGCTCCGCAACTGGATCGCGGTTCGCGTCGGCGAACTCGCACATGGTGTCCTGACCACTATTGAAACCGAGATCAAATACGCCGGTTATATGGCGCAGCAGGAGCGTCAGATCCGCGATTTACAGGACTCCGAAAATCGTCGCATCCCGAATGATTTCGCCTACGAACGCATTCCCGGTCTGTCAAACGAAGTGCGTCAAAAGCTTACGCGCGTGCGCCCCACGACTCTGGGACAAGCCGGCCGCATTCCCGGTGTCACCCCCGCCGCCATCGCCGTCCTCGATATCTACCTCACGCTACGCGAGCCCGAAAAAAATCGGGGACACTCCGGGCTGGCGTCCTCAACTTCCTCAATTTCCGCCTAACCGCAGGCGTGTCCCCCGATTTTCTTGACCACTTAACGACCGCCATCTCAGAACGTAAATCTTCCCACCAACTGCACGTTCCTCGGCTGCGTTACCGTCCCGTTCCACTCGCCGAAGCTGGTGGACGATGGATCGTTATTGAACGGTATGCAATCGCCGAACGCTTGACCGTCGCACGTGAAGTAGTGATTGTTGAATACGTTGAATGTTTCCGCGCGGAACTCGAAGGCGAAGCGCTCTTTAATGATGAATTTCTTTGAAATCGAGAGGTTCGTATCCCGGTATGGCGATCCGCGCACTTCGCTCACTCGCGGACCAGTGCCCAGATAATTGCCGTTCGCGAATAACGACGTGGATTCGAACGCCGACACATTATACGCAGGCTTGTTCACGTCCATGCTGCCCCACGATTGAGCCAGTACCTGTGATTCGGATGTAATTCCCGGAATGCATGCTGCTTGGAACTGCCCGGGGACTCCGCAGACATTCGAATCTCGGAAGTAAATCGGCATCCCCGATACCAGCTTCATGCTGGAGGATAAGGTCCAGTTGCCCACAATGGCATTCAGAATACCCGGCTTATTCAGCCACTGCTTACCGGTTCCAAATGGAAGATCGTAAACGGCCATCAGGGAGAAGGCGTGGGTAATGTCATCCGGCGATAGCGAGTAATTACGGCTTCCTTGGTAAGGACTAATAACAGCGCCGATCCCGCCGTAACCGGCCGAACCGGATTGTGTCGTGGAGGCCGCATCGGTGTCAAGGCGGGAGAATGTGTAATTAGCACCTAAATAAAAGCCGTTCGCAAACTGCTTCTCGATCTTCGTTTGGAACGAGTTGTACATCGATGTGCCCTCGTTCTCGTTCTCACCGGTCAGACCGCCGCAGTACTGCGGATACTGCACCATCGCCTGTGCGACGGTGGGCTTACACGTCCCGGCGCTATCCAGCGTGTCTATCCAGTTCGCATAGGGAACACTCACACCGTAGAGCGATGTCTGCCCAGGCTGGAAAGCGGTATTTAACTTTGTAGAACCGAGGCTGGTCAACAGGGCTGGATTCAGATAATTGAGCGGCTGCATCGCCGAAGGTAGATGAGTACCTTTATTAGCGACATACGCCACGCTTGCGACCGCGCTATTCCCGATTTTGCGCTCTACCGTGAGATTCCACTGCTGTGTGTAGGAAAGATGGTTTCCGTAGGTCGGGCGATACAGCGGCCCGCTCTTACCGTTATCGGCAGTGGCGGTGATATCGGGCGCCGTGCTGTACGCCGGGAATCCTTTATCCAGATAGAAGGACGGCTCATAGCCCGCCAACGAAGAACCAAAGCTAAGCGATGGATTGAAACCGTCGAGCGACATGCCGCCGCCCCATCCGGGATAGAAAGCTTGCGTGTAGAAAACGCCATACCCCGCCCGCAAAACCGTCTTGTCGTCCAGTTGGTAGGCGAAGCCGACGCGAGGAGCAAAGGCGCCGTTAAAGTTATCTTCCGGGTACCGTTTCCCGAAGCTGGCGTCACCCCACTTCGAACCGGCGAAGGCTAGGCTGCCGGGTAAATTTCCCGCGCCGGGATTCGGTTTAAAGCTAAAGAAGGATAATTGATCGCTGGTCTCCCACGTGGGTGAAAACCGGTCCCAGCGAAGGCCGTAGTTTACGGTCAGCTTGTGCGTCCATTTCCACGTGTCTCCAATGAAAAGAGCGTAGGCGTGCTGGTCAGACCCATATTTCGACACGTTGTATACGTTCAGGTTGCCGTTATCGACCGCACCGATGTAAAGGCTGGCGAATGGATCGCCGCTGGTTACACCCGGCAGCCCGGTTGATGCCGCAGTAAAGCCCACCGTGCCGGACTGATTTTGGTTTTGTCGGAAGACCTGCTGTAAGTGACGGAACTCCCCGCCGAATTTGATCGTGTGCGCGCCATGTACCCAAGTTAGTAACTCATTGGCAATGTAAGTTGGGCGCGTAGTCTTGTTCAGGTATCCGGGGCCTTGTGTATTTCCCCAAGAGTAGAAATTGGTAATCCCATTTCCACCGAAGTTCGCGGCTGGAGATGCATTGTATGCGACCGCGTTCGGGATTTTCGGAAGCTGACTCGGATCCTGTCCGGTGACCGAGCCGTAACCCTCATTGCGATTCCCGTAGCCAACCGCAAAATGGCTTAAAAAAGTAGGTGAAAAAATGTGGTCCCAGTTGAAGCGATTTACCCACGCGTCTTCGGGAAGTGCGGGACTTGCATTGCACAACATTACAGGAAACGCGCACTGCTCATTGGGCGGATTCTTCTGCCGCCAGATCGTCAGGAAGAAGTGATCTTTTTCACCCCAGTAATGGTCGATCTTGTAAAGGAAAAGGTCGGTGCTGGCGAGTATGCCGTCGGGAACTGGCACGGCCAGATAATTATTGAAGGGACCGGGCGAGGTTGGCGTCGGAAGAAACTTCATCCACTGTTGGGCCAGCGGGCTCTGTTCGGAGAGTGGAATCTTATTCCCCGCATACGGTGCGCGGCTGATTACGCCACCTGTGATCGTCTCCGTTGTGGGATCGTAAATTGGGCTTCCCAGATCGGAGAAGTCGCCGCTGCGCTCCTGCATCGATGGAATCGAATACGTCGGACGCGTTGTTCCGCCCGTCGTGCGCAGGAATTCCGAATCGAAGAAGAAGTACGTCTTGTGCTTGGATCCCCAAACGAAGGGCAGGAACGGAAGTTTCACCGGACCACCGATCGCCCCGCCGAACTCGTTCTCGTTGTCTTTCGGACGTGCATCGCCCGCCGGCCGCTGATTTGTGAACTGCAGAGCATTTAGGTCTTTGTTTCGTAAATACTCATACAGAGCGCCGTGAAATTGATCCGTGCCGCTGCGAGTTGTGACGATGATCTCGCCGCCCGTCGTTGTGCCGTACTCGGGCTCGTAGCTCGAGGTCAGCACGCGCACCTCGCTCACCATGTCGGGCGTGGTGGGGAAGTCGAAGAACGCCACCATGCCGCTCTGCGACATCGTGCCTTCCTGCATGCTGACGCCATCCATGATGGCTTCATCGCCCATCTTCAGTCCGCCGTTGATGCGTGCGTTGAAAGCCTGCGGGCTGGTGCCGGTATTCACGCCGGGAAGAAACGACAGAAATTGCACGGCGTTGCGTGGTGTCCCGCCGGCGACGAGCAAAGGCAATTGATTGATGACCTGCGGCGGAACGCCTTCCTGTTGTGCGCCATTATCGTAGTTCAGCAAGGCGGCATCCGCTGTCACCTCTACTTTGGTGGATGCTTCGCCGACGTCAAGGCTGGCGTCGATACGAGCAGCCTGATTGGCCAGCAACTGAATATTGTTCTGCACCGACGTCTTGAATCCCTTTGCTTCAATCGTCAGCTGGTACGTGCCCGGCTGTAAATTCGGAAACGAATAACGGCCCGACGTGTCGGTCTGGATTGTCGTATTCATTTGGCGCTCGGCGGCGGCAATGGTCACCGAAGCGCCGGGTATTACGGCTCCCGTCTTATCGGTGACTTGTCCGTCTAGGCTGGCGTTCTGGCTTTGCGCGAACACCACAGGCGCGACTAACGCGAGAGCAATCAATAATTTACAGAAGATACGACCGTACATCCCCGACTCCTTTTTTAAACCAAAGTGAAGCGTTTAACTTTGGGAACCCAACCTTAGTTGTACTAGCTTCTTTTTATATGCGAGGTAATGATAGTAGTCAAGAGAAAAGTGTTTTACTTATTGCTTTTTCTGTTGGCTGGTCCTCAAAACGACCTGCTCGCGATTCAGAATGCGATTCAGTCAGGCGATCTGGCAACGGCGTCGCGGCTGATCGATCAGTCTTTGCGTGAACACCCTAACGACGCGGGCGTCCTCAACTTGCGTGGCGTAGTTCACGCTCAGGAGAACGAAATTCCAGCCGCCCGGAAGGATTTTGCCCAAGCTGTTCGACTTGATCCGGACCTGACTCCGGCCTGGCAAAACCTAGCTCGCGCATGTCAGATCGAGGCCGGCCAGGACACGTCGGCATTTTCGTGTGCCATTGACGCGTGGGAGCAAGTTTCTCGTCTGAAGCCGGACGACAAAGAAGCCCTCGATTCCTTACGCCCGCTCCTC
>DAISJE010000196.1:4821-7862 GCA_036821665.1 Bryobacteraceae bacterium
GCGGTAGCGGATCCGAAGAATCCCGCTCCTCTGATCGAACTTGGCCGCGTCGCAGACGCAGCCAAGGATTATCAAGGCGCACTTGGTTATCTAGCCCACGCTCGCGATCTGGAGCCGAAGAATCCGCAAATTCATTTCCTGTTTGCCGAAGTCGCTATGGAGATGGATCTGGTCATGCAGGCTCGTGCTTCTCTCAATGAAGCGCTCAAGCTGGACCCGACAAATCCGGACTACAACTACGCTCTTGGCTTTGTCACGCTTCAAACACGTGATGCAGCAACGGCTGCTGGATACTTTCAGAAGTTCCTTGCCGCCAGACCGAACAGTGCGACGGGCCATTATGCCTTAGGAATCGCATATTACGCCTCCGGCGACTACGCGAAGTCGAAAGAGGAGATGCATCGTGTCGAGAACGATCCGAAAACCGCCGGAGGCGCAGAATATTTCCTCGGACGTATGGCGCGTCAAGAAGGGGATTTGACCGGCGCAGTCGAGCACCTTCGTAAATCAATCAAACTGCTACCCAGTTTTTCCGAATCGCATACCGAATTGGCACGGGTCTGGATGCAGCGAGGCGAGCTGATGAAAGCCCGAACAGAACTCGACCGCGCAGTTCAGCTCGATCCGAAGAGTTTTGAAGCCAATATGCAGTTATTGGTCGTGTATCGGCGTACTCATGACCCGCGCGCGACCGAACAGGCCGAAGTAGTCAAGAAGTTGGACGCAAGCCGCTCGAAACGCGCCGAGCTAGCGCTCCGCACGGTCGAAGCACGGCCGATCGTGTCTTCGCCGGAGTCAGACAGCTTCGTCTCAGCCATGAAGTTTATTAAGTCAGGCGATGACGAGCGCGCGCGAGCTATTTTGTCCGATCTCTGGGCCAAACACCCGGAAAAGGCGATCTATATCTATTGGCTTGGCAGGATTGACTACGATCAGCGCCGTTATCAGGAAGCGGTCGCGAAGCTCAAAAAGGCAGCGGAACTTGACCCGCAGTCCGCCCGTATCCAGGACAGCCTCGGGAATGCGCTCGATATGCAGGGCTTAATGGACCAGGCGCTGGCTGCGTTTCAACGCTCAGCGGAACTAAATCGAAAAATCCCGCACCCGTCGCCCTGGCCGCCGCATGACCTTGGTTATCTGCTGCTTCGCTTGGAGAAATTTACGGAAGCCGAGGCGGCGTTGCGCGAATCTTTACGTTACGATCCGAAGATGGCCCAGACGCATTACTATTTGGGTCGAACACTGGAAAAGTTGGACCGTGACCAGGATGCGGTCGAGGAATACAAGCAATCTGTTGCAGAAGACAAAACCTCTACGGATTCCTGTTATTCACTTGCCCTGCTTTATCGGAAGCTCCATCGCGACGCCGACGCTACGGCGATGTTCGCCGAGTACAAGAAGCGCAAACAGGCCGCCGGGAATTAATGTTTCACGTGAAACATGTTAGGATGAACCTTCGTTCTTGTCCCAAATCATCTCCATTGCGAACCAGAAAGGCGGCGTAGGTAAGACCACCACGGCCATTAATCTTGCAGCCGCCCTCGCCGCCTCGGAGTTACGGGTTCTCCTGATCGACTCCGATCCGCAAGGTAACTCCACCACGGGAGTTGGCGTAGAGAAAGCACCTGAGCAGAAAACGCTATATGATGTGCTGCTTCGAGAGGCCGGAATCGAAGACGTGATCGTCCCGACTGGCTTTGAGGGCCTTTCCCTAATACCGGCGGCACAAGATCTTGTCGCCACTACTCTCGATCTGGTCGACGTCGACGAACGCGAACGCCGCCTCCACGCGGGCATTTCGGCCATCCGGGACCGCTTCGAATATATCCTTATTGATTGCCCGCCGGCACTGGACCTCCTGACCATCAACGCCTTGGTCGCCTCTGATTCCGTTCTGGTCCCGATTCAGTGCGAATTTTTCGCGCTGGAAGGCATATCCCAGCTCATGGATACTATCGACCGGATCAAGAGCGCCTTTAATCCAAATTTGCGCGTCGAAGGCGTCCTGCTGACTATGTACGACGACCGTACAAACCTGACGCGCCAGGTTGAATCGGATCTTCGTGAATTCTTCGGCTCCGAAGTTTTCAAAACCGTTATTCCGAGGAGCGTGCGGCTTGCCGAAGCTCCAAGCTTCGGCAAGCCTATCCTCTCGTACGACCCGCGCTCCCGCGGCGCGGAAGCTTATATCCAACTCGCAAAGGAAATCTTGGCCGCCCATGCCCAACATGTCCAACGCGCCAGACCGGAATCCGCGCAAAGCGCTCGGTAAAGGATTGTCGGCCCTACTTCCCGGCCGCCCATCCGCGCCCGAACGGCAACCAACTGCTCCGGAGCATTCCGAAGAATTACAAAATATCCCCCTCGATCAGATTCAGCCGAGTGAAGAACAGCCGCGTGACAGCTTCGATTCGGAAAAGTTGCTGGAACTGGCCCAATCCATTCGTTCGAATGGATTGATCCAGCCCATTACTGTCGCACCGGGTTCGAATGGTAAATTCCGCATCATCGCCGGTGAGCGGCGCTGGCGCGCCGCTCACATGGCTGGACTCACAGAAATTCCGGCTCTGGTCCGTAACGTCAACCAGCATCAGCACCTTGAGCTCGCACTTATCGAGAATATCCAGCGCGAGGACCTGAATCCGATCGAAATTGCGTCGGCTTTTTTCCGGCTCGCCGCCGATCACGGCCTCAGTCATGAGCAAATTGCCGAACGTACCGGCAAGGATCGCTCAACTGTCACAAATTTACTCCGGCTTCTCAAACTCGGACCTCGTGCCAAGAACGAGCTGATTGGCGGAAGCATCAGCATCGGTCATGCCCGGGCTTTGCTCAACATCACGGATTCAGGGGCGCAAGCCCGCGCATGCGAAGACATCATTACCCGCCAGCTCTCGGTTCGCGAGACGGAAGCCTTAGTTAAGAAGATTACAGAAAAACCGGGCGATGCCCCGCAAGTCAAAGAAAAGAAAGCTCAATCTCAGGAAGTCGACCCGAACGTCCGTGCCGCATTGGAAGAGATGTCAATGGCACTTGGGACT
>DAISJE010000197.1:0-7814 GCA_036821665.1 Bryobacteraceae bacterium
GAGCTGTTCCGCAAGGACCTGGGCTCGTTCCTGCGGCTGTACGAGTTCCTGTCGCAAATCATCCCCTACAACGACGCCGAGCTCGAGAAGCTTTTCGTCTTCGGCAATGAGAAGCTGGGCGAGTTTTTCGACAAGAACCCGACAGTAACCAAGAAGATTATTTCGAAGGCGATAGACGCCGCGCGTGCGAGAGAAGCGGCGCGGAAAGCCCGAGATCTCACACGTCGAAAAGGCGCGCTCGATTCCGGCGGGCTACCCGGCAAACTGGCGGATTGTCAAGAGCGCGATCCGGATCGCTGCGAACTGTTTCTCGTGGAAGGCGAGTCGGCAGGCGGTACCGCAAAATCGGGCCGCGACCGGCGGTATCAGGCAATTTTGCCGCTGAAAGGCAAGATTCTCAACGTTGAGAAAGCTCGCTACGACAAAATGCTGGGCCACGAGGAAATTCGAGCCATGATTACCGCGATCGGCACGGGTATTGGCAAAGGCGAAGATTTCGAGCTGGCCAAGCTGCGCTACGGCAAGATCATCATCATGACCGACGCGGACGTGGACGGGTCACATATTCGGACGTTGTTGCTTACTTTCTTCTTCCGCCACATGCAGGAGTTGATTACGCGCGGCAAGGTGTTTGTTGCTCAACCCCCGCTTTATCGCATTAAGAAAGGCAAGAGCGAGAAATACATTAAGGACGACAAGGAGTTCACGCGCGAGATTTTGCGTCGCGCGACCGAAAACCTTTCCGTTGAGCTGGGGACCGCGACCGATGGAAACCGGCCTAAAATCGAAGGCGCCGAGTTGCGCAGTTTCCTGATGTCGCTCGATGAACTGGCCCAAATTACGCGTAAGCTGGAACGCCGGGTTCGCGACCCGCGCGTTGTCGAGGTGCTCTCGGACGTGAGCCTTCCCATCGACAGCAAGGCCGATCTTCAAAACGAAGAAAGCGTCAAAGCGATCGCAGAACGGTTGCGGCAGGTAAAACTGGAAGTCACCGTGGAAGGCGAAGAAGAGCATTCTTCTTGGATGATTGGCTACCGCGATCCGACGAACGCGATGCGCTATATCAATACCGAGTTCCTCGCGCTGCCGGAGTTTCGCAAGACGCGCGCTCTCATCAAGCAGGTAGCGCGCCTGAACACGCCACCGTTTACGCTGGTGAAGGATTCATCGCGCGACACACTCCAAAATTGGCGCGATCTGCTCAATACCGTGAAGGGCGAAGGCACTCGCGAGGTAAGCATTCAACGCTACAAAG
The DNA here is from genome assembly GCA_036821665.1 of Bryobacteraceae bacterium. GTDB lineage: Bacteria > Acidobacteriota > Terriglobia > Bryobacterales > Bryobacteraceae > Bog-105. The sequence goes on from DAISJE010000197.1 coordinate 1,256, forward strand.
GTCTTGGCGAAATGAACGCCGAGCAGCTTTGGTCGACCACGATGAACGCGGAAACACGTACATTGCTGCAAGTGGATCTTAAAGACTTCGCGGAAACTGAGCCCATCTTTTCTACGCTAATGGGTGAAGACGTGGAGAGCCGCCGGAAGTTCATTGAAGAGAATGCACTGGATGTCCGCAATTTAGACGTGTAACAGAGCCGCGACCGCGAGGGAGCGGTTATCAGCGCTTCAGACATTCCAGCCTGACGTTGTGCTGCCGATTTACCAGGTCCCAGCGACGTGCCGGATCGATCTCCAGGCTTGATTTGTAGGCGTGGAGCGCCGTCGTTTCCAAACACACGGGACCGTTACTGGAATTCGGCAGTGCGGAGGGTAACTGCGTCCATTTCCGCCCGGGCGCGAAGTAGGCCAGATACCAATCGTCCGGGCTGAACACGTCGTAGTACACCGTTGCATTCTTCGGTAATTGCCGATCGATCCGTTGGGCTAAAGCGAGCACGGGATCGGCGTCACCGCGAGAATGCGGAAAGATGAAAGCACCAAAATTCCATGCCGTGAGCGCCAAGGCGAGAGCAAGGAACCCCTTCGGCCGTTGCCGTGCCGCATAGATGCCGATTAGTAGTACGATCGGCGGCCAGATGAACAGTTTGTAGAAAGCGCCGGCGGGCTCCCACCAGAGGAAAAAGATTGCATATGGTGTGAGCCAAGCCCAGAGAATGAGGGTTGGTGGCTTTTCTAATGGGCTTGTTTTTGACATCGGCTGGCGGAACAGATACACAGCCAAGGCAATCGAGGCCACGCAAGCCGCGAAGGCCGACGCTTCGGCAATCGAGAAAAATTGGCCGATCAAGCTCAATTTGCCACCCGCGAACAATTTGATGTAGCTGAGAACGTAGCTACTGAGTTGCTTCAGTCCGTGTGTGGTTTGGGAGGCAGCGGAGCGGCTGGTCACCCAGCCGAGCAGACTCGGGTAGGCCGTGTGATCGCTGTATTGATACGCGATGAGGTAGATGGCGGCGACGCAAGCCGCCGTCGAGACTACATAAAGGCAGGAGACCCACAGACGCTTCGTTTTTGATTGCCCGTGATTGAACACAATCGCCGCCACAACCGGGACATAGGCAAACACGGCCAGCTCGTGAAACAGCATAGCTGCCACGTGAGCAGCGGCCGCCGGTAGTAATCGCGGGTGCTCGCGAGCAATGCAGCGGACAGCAATCAGCAAAAAAAGAACCGAGATTATGTAGGCGTCGGCATCTGTCGAGAACTTCCACCACGTCGCTCCGAACGCGAACAGCACGGCGCAGAATACCGCCAGGGGCGTTGACTTGGTCAAACGCTGGGCGAACCCGAACAAGAGCCATGCGGCGAGAGCCGCCAGCGCGATATTTACGATTTGAAGCGCCGTTATCGCGCGGATCGATAATCCACACGCGAGGAATAGGCTGTAGAAGATGTAACCGAGCGCCGAGTACAACAAATGATTCGGATGAAAAAGGACTCCAGCCGGCAGCTCGCCTCGATGAACGCCTTCGATATTCAGGGAAAATAAGACCCCATCCCAGTAATAGGTGCGCGTCAGGAAAAATGCATAGAACAGGAGAATACCTGCGAGCAGAGTAAGGGCAACAACCCTCAAGCGAGGCATGCTCATGACGGTCTGCTTAAATTGAGGCGATGCTGCCGATGCCCGTGGTGCGCGTAAACCGGAGGGCCGTAGAGCGTGTTCGCTCCGGGCACCCGTGGATCTTTTCGAGCGATGTCATTGATCGAGGATCGGCGCAGGCCGGCGATGCTGTTCGCGTGGTCGATCCCAAGGGCCACAATGTCGGTACGGGGCATTTCAGCTCTACATCGCAGATTACGATACGCCTGCTCAGCGCGCATATCGAGGCAATCGATGAGCAGTTTCTCTTGAAACGAATCCGGGCGGCGCAAGAATTCCGGCGCCGTATCGTGACGGACTCGAATGCATACCGGCTGGTCCATGCAGAAGGAGATTTGCTGCCCGGCTTGATTGTCGATTGGTACGCCGGTTCGGTTGTCGTGCAATTACTCAATCAGGGAATGGACCGAATGAGTGCTGCGGTTGTCAACGCATTAACCAGCATCGAGGGAGTTGCCGGAATTATCGCGCGGAATGATGTAGCGGTTCGTGAGAAGGAGAACCTGCCGCAGGAAGTGAAAATCCTGTTTGGCGCGATACCCGAGCGCGTACCTATTCAGATGAATGGCCTCGTCATGCACGCCAACTTGCTAGCCGGGCAGAAGACCGGAGTCTTTCTCGACCAGCGCGAGAACTATATTGCCGTTCGCCGCTATGCGCGCGGCGGCCGGGTTCTGGATTGCTTCACCGCGACCGGAGGCTTTGCTCTTCACCTCGCGTCCGTTTGCGAATCCGTAGAAGCTGTGGACAGCTCCGCGACCATGCTGGCGGATGCGGCGGCGAACGCAACCGCAAACAATCTGGCGAACATCAATTTCCAGAAAGCCGATGTTCTGGAGTATCTTCCCAGTCTGATTTCATCACACCGTTCGTTCGACATCGTCGTCATCGATCCCCCCGCATTCACGAAATCGCGGAGCGGGTTAGAGGGCGCGGTTCGCGGCTATAAGGAGATCAACCTGCGCGCGCTCAGATTACTGCATCGGGGCGGCATCCTGGTGAGTTGCTCGTGCTCCTATCACATGAGCGAAGCGCACCTGCTGGAGGTGATTGCAGCCGCAGCTCTCGATTGCGGGAAGCAACTTCGGGTTCTCGAACGCCGCACGCAAGCGCAGGACCATCCTATCCTGCTGACCGTTCCCGAAACGCACTATCTGAAGTGTTTGATCTTTGAAGTAATCTGATCAAAGCACGATCCGCGAATCGCCCTCGCGGCGCGTGACGCGCTGCCGGTCGAGATATTCGAGCAGCGGGATCGCGTATTTTCGCGATATCCCCATCCAATCCTTAAATTCGGGAACGGAGAACCGGCGTCCTTTATGTACAGCAAGCGATTTGCGTATATGCGCCATCACATCTGCGTGAAAAATGAGTTCTTCGGAGATACGTACTAACCGTTGTGACTTGATAAGAGTTTCCAAAAGAGCCCGAGCCTTCCTGGCATCGAATTCTGTTGTCCGCAACACGTCGGTAAGAGGCGGCGGTTGGAAAGCGGCGGCTCGAAACAACTGTTCCATTCGAGACAGCGCCTGTGTTTCCTGGTTTGTAAATTGTGCGCGATGCCCAGCGAGCGAGATCACGTCAGCGTGCATGCGGATTTCCGGGGTTCCATCGAATACGGCGGCGGCTAAATTTGCATCAAGCCCGAGTCGTGCCGCTGTAACAGGCGCTCCAGGCGCGGATGGATTTTTGGCGTGAAATGTACGGAGCCACTCAAGTAACTTCGCGCGCCTGTTTTGAAGCCATGCCCGCGAAATGGCTCGTTGCGCTGCTTCGATAAATATGAGTTGCGGGTTCTGCGCGATGAGCGATTTAATGGAATTCGGCGCTGCTCCTGTCGAGCCGACAAGCTCCTGAATGCCGCATCCTTTACCGCTCTCTTCGATAAGAAACTGAATCCGGCGTGGCAGGTCAACCCCTTGCAAAACCTGCAACCGGGAAACGGTCTTCGGGCGGCTCAATCGCTGACGGGGAAACGCGTCGATTACAACTCCGCCGGCGACCGTCTGGGGCGGGGATGGTGACCGCAGCACGAACCTGTCACCCGGAACCGCAATGACCGGTTCCGAAAGCCAAAGCCGCGCCAGGGTTCTCCGGCTGTTATCAACGGGCGAAAACGTCTTGAGCGTGCTCGAATACTCTGCTGTTCCGCTGTGAAACAAAAATTGTGTGCGGCGGCCTGGAATCTCAGCGTGATCGAGCCAATCGACGTGTACGTCCAGAATGGATGACATTTCAAACGCGCCGGGGCTAGCCAGCACGAATCCTCGTTTGATCTCCAGATGATCGATGCCGGCCAGATTTACGGCGGTGCGCTGTCCGGCATTGGCCGAATCTACCGTGTGTCCGTGAACCTGAAGGCCGCGAATACGGGCCGTTTTTCCGATGGGGTGAATCTGGACTGTGTCGCCGACACGAAGCCGCCCACTCCAAAGAGTTCCGGTTACGACAGTCCCGAACCCTTTCAGCGCGAAGCTGCGATCCAAAGGCAGACGGGGCGGGTCATCGTTGTTTGCCGGAGTAGCCTGTGTCAGCAGTTTCGATAGCTCAAACTTCAACTCCGGTATCCCTTCGCCAGTCACTACGCTCACCGGCATGATCGCCGTGCCATCCAGAAAAGAGCCGGCGCACAACTCTTGGATTGCAGCCCTAGCGGCGGTTATCTGCTCCGGGCTTGCAAGGTCGATCTTTGTGAGCACAACCAGGCCGCGCTCAAGCCCAAGCAGACGACAGATATCGAAATGCTCGCGTGTTTGGGGCTTTACTCCCTCGTCGGCCGCCACGACCAAAAGAACCGCTTTGATTCCCGCCGCCCCGGCCAGCATATTCTTGATGAAGCGCTCATGCCCGGGCACATCAATGAAGCTGATATGGCGTCCATCAGGAAGGATGGCATGTGCGAAACCGAGATCGATGGATATGCCGCGCCGCTTCTCTTCGGCAAGGCGGTCGGTATCGATGCCGGTCAATGCGCGAATCAGAGATGTCTTGCCATGATCGATGTGCCCGGCCGTCCCAACAACCATTCCGGAACCAACCTGCGCAGCGCGGTCTGACATGCTGAAATCTGCTCCCATGGTCGCATTGATAACGTGCATGAATATGAAGGATGAGCCCGCGGTTCTCAGCGAGGCGAAGACTCAACTATGAAAAGCAATCGTCTGGAAGAGGTCCGTCGCCGGCATGCACGTGCGGAGGAAGGCGGCGGAAATGAGCGGAAAGCACGGCAGCACAAGGAAGGAAAGCTCTCCGCACGCGAACGGATAGAACTCTTGTTGGACGAAGGCACGTTCGAAGAGCTGGATAAACTGGTTCGCCATCGCAGCCACAACTTCGGAATGCAGAACACGGTAATTGATGGGGACGGCTTCGTTACGGGGCACGGGCTTGTGCATGGGCGGCAGACTTTTGTTTTCGCCCAGGACTTCACGGTATTCGGCGGTTCGCTTTCGGAAGCCAATGCTCAGAAAATCGTCAAGGTAATGGATCTTGCGCTGAAAACAGGCGCCCCTATCATTGGTCTGAATGATTCGGGTGGGGCTCGTATCCAGGAAGGCGTTGTCTCGCTGGCCGGATATGCGGATATCTTTCTGCGCAACACGCTTGTTAGCGGAGTGATCCCGCAAATCTCGGCCATCATGGGGCCTTGTGCCGGCGGCGCAGTCTACTCGCCGGCGCTCACAGATTTTATTTTCATGGTGGATCACACCAGTCATATGTTCGTGACCGGTCCCGACGTCATCAAGACTGTTACGCATGAGGATGTCACGAAGGAAGATCTCGGCGGCGCGGCAACGCACAATTCGACCAGCGGTGTCGCCCAGTTTCTGGCTGCCGATGACGAAGATTGCCTGCGTAGCATCCGCGAGTTGATGACGTTTCTACCGCAGAACAATTTGGATGGAGTGCCTCGGGTTACGACGAAAGATCCCGAGGATCGTGCCGATGCGGAGCTCGACACGCTAATTCCAGATGAGTCGAACAAACCCTACGACATAAAGGACGTCATCTGCCGTGTTGTAGATGACCGTTACTTTTTCGAAGTGGCGGAGCACTTTGCGCGTAATATCGTGATCGGGTTCGCGCGGTTGGGAGGAGAAACGGTTGGCGTCGTTGCCAATCAACCCGCTTTTCTTGCCGGATGTCTGGATATCAACTCGTCTTCGAAGGCCGCGCGATTTGTGCGGTTCTGCGATGCGTTTCAGATCCCGATTCTCACCTTTGAGGACGTACCCGGCTTTCTGCCCGGAACCGCGCAGGAATTCGGAGGTATTATCCGGCACGGCGCGAAGCTGCTATATGCCTACGCGGAAGCCACAGTCCCCAAAATCACGGTGATTACGCGCAAGGCATACGGCGGCGCATATTGCGTTATGGGATCGAAGCATCTACGCACCGATATCAACTTCGCTTATCCGACGGCCGAAATTGCTGTAATGGGGTCGGAGGGCGCCGTAAATATCCTGTATCGCCGCGAGCTGGCGCATGCGAAAGACCCGGAACAGAGCCGCCAGGCCAAGATCGAAGAGTACGGGAGCCGGTTTGCGAACCCCTTCATAGCGGCGGAACGCGGATACGTCGATGACGTAATCGAGCCGCACGAAACACGGCCCAAAGTGATCCGGGCGCTACGCATGCTCGCGAACAAAACCGACACAATGCCGCGTAAGAAGCACGGAAATATTCCGCTATAAAGAGTCAGTCACAGACCACTGCAAAAATTTTTTCTTCTGTCAATTCAAGAACTTCGCTGCAATCCACCCCCGCGCCGCGATCAGCCTGACGATATCTCTTAAGCAGATCTGCACGGCACGTCAGTGCGGACGAGTAGAGGAGATGGAATGCGGGCTGTTGGTCTGGCGATAGCTGGTTTGATCCTAGGCAGCATCGC